>NZ_JAUBQH010000049.1:0-49887 GCF_036701145.1 Microcoleus sp. Pol17C6 | reverse complement strand
CCGACTCCGACTCCGACTCCGACTCCGACGGAAACGCCGACTCCGACTCCGACTCCGACTCCGACTCCGACTCCGACGGAAACGCCGACTCCGACTCCGACTCCGACTCCGACTCCGACTCCGACGGAAACGCCGACTCCGACTCCGACTCCGACTCCGACTCCGACTCCGACGGAAACGCCGACTCCGACTCCGACTCCGACTCCGACTCCGACTCCGACGGAAACGCCGACTCCGACTCCGACTCCGACTCCGACTCCGACTCCGACTCCAACGGAAACTCCGACTCCGACGGAAACGCCGACTCCGATGGAAACGGGAACCCCGACTCCGACTCCAACGGGAACCCCGACTCCGACGGAAACGCCGACTCCAACGGGAACCCCGACTCCAACGGAAACTCCGACGCCCACTCCAACGGAAACTCCGACTCCAACGGGAACCCCGACTCCGACGGAAACACCTACTCCTACACCATCGGAAACACCTACTCCTACACCATCGGAAACGCCGACTCCCACGCCATCGGAAACGCCGACTCCCACGCCATCGGAAACGCCGACTCCCACGCCATCGGGAACACCGACTCCCACGCCATCGGGAACACCGACTCCCACGCCAATGGAAAGCGATTGCATTTGCGATACTATTCCGCAGCCCAATTTCAACCAACCCAATCCAGTTGACAATACTATCAACAGCAATGGTAGCGGTGAAATTCAGTTAGGCAGCGGGGAAAATGATGCTTTTTACGGCAGTCCGAATCAGAACCTTTTCGATGGGAATTTAGGGGACGATAACCTCTATGGCGGTGAAAGAAACGACATCTTTTACGGGAACCGAGGCAATGATTTTATTGACGGCAACAAGGGGAATGATATCCTTTTGGGAGGCAAGAATAATGACATTATTGTTGGTGGTGAAGGTGAAGATATCATTTTTGGCAATCGTGGTAACGATTCCCTAAATGGCAAAGAAGAAAACGACTTAATTTTTGGCAATGAAGGTGCTGATTTTATCCAGGGCGGTAAAGGTAATGATTCTGCATTTGGCGGCAAAGGTAATGATATTGTGTTCGGTGGCAAAGGCAACGATCTTCTGTACGGCAATTTGGGCAGTGATACTATCTGCGGAGGTGCTGGCAATGATTTCTTAAGTGGGAATGAAAGTAGCGATTTGCTGGATGGCTGCGAGGGAAATGACACTATCTTTGGCGGGGCTGGCAGTGACACTCTCACGGGCGGTTTTGGCGATGATATTTTAATCTCAGGTTTGGGGGATGATAGTCTAATTGGAGGCATAGGGAATGACACGTTTGTGTTAGAAAATAACGGCGAATTTGATGTTATTTCTGACTTCACAAAAGGGCTGGATGTGCTACAATATAAAGGCGGAACAATTGGGAATTTGGCAATAAGTCAAATTACCGAAGGCACTTTAATTAGTAAAGCAAGTGGGGAACGGTTGGTTCTGTTGGTAGGGGTGGAAGCTAGTACGATCGCACTTAGCGATATCACTTTACTTTAGTTACTGGTTATTTGTTGGTTATGAGTTAGGAGAAACAAATTACTCATAACCAACAAATAACAAGTAACCAATAACCAATAACCAATAACAACTAATAATTACTGGCTGATCGCCACTCGATCGCGCCCGCCAGACTTAGCTCGATACAATGCCTTATCCGCAGCTTCAATCAACATTTTCGGGGAGTTTTGACTTGGCGAAACTGCCGCAACTCCCAAGCTGAGAGTCACAGAATCACTGACAACAGACTTGATGTGAGGAATTGCCAAGGCTTTGACGCGGCTGCGGATTCCCTCAGCAACAGCCTGTGCAGCGACGACATCTGTATTTGGCAAAATTACCGCAAATTCCTCGCCGCCGTACCTAGCAGCCAAATAAAGGCGTTCTGCGGGTGCGTTTGTGCAAGCATCCCCGATCGCCCGCGCCACTTGCTGCAAACAAGCATCCCCGGCTTGGTGGCCGTAATTGTCGTTGTAAAGTTTAAAACAGTCAATGTCGCACAGAATCAAAGATAGCGGTTCCGAAGAGCTCGACTGCTCCCATTCTCGGTTGATCACCTCGTCAAAACGGCGGCGGTTAGCTAGTTGAGTCAGACTGTCCAAATTCGCCAACCCGTCCAACCGCTGGTTGGCCGCCGCTAGCTGCTGGTAAAGTAAAGATTGTTCGATCGCGATCGCAACTTGAGTACCCAACTGACTAAGCAAATCCACATCAAACTGCTGCCACTGGCGGGGTGCCGAACAGTGGTGGGCAATCAGCAAACCCCACAACTTCGGCACTTGACAAGAACCGTTACCTTCCCTCGGTTCAATTCCCTGCTGGACAATCGGCACCACCAAATTTGCCTTCACCTGACAATTCTCCAAAAATTTAAGGTGACACTCGCTCAAATTAGAAGCATGAATATCCTCTATGGCGCGAATGCGGCCCTTTAAATACTGTCCGATGTAAGTATTGGCAAAACAGCAATCGTCAATTCCCATCCCTTTGAGTGGCATCCATCCTTCTGCAACCGACTCCACCACCACATCTCCGTTCCAGTCTGGTCGGAAGCGGAAAATCAGCACGCGATCGGTTACCAAAAACTCCCGCACTTCCGCTACTGTAGTGTTGAGAATATCTTGGAGATCCAGAGAAGAACGGATTCGCGATTGAATCTGCCCGATCAGGCGTTCCCGTTCTATTTGTTGCCGCAGCGCGACTTGGGCTTGCTTACTTTTAGTAATGTCCCGACCTTCCGGCAGCAACAATACTATTTTGCCCGTTTCATCCGCGACCGGTTTGAGAGAAAAATCAACAGTTGCCGTCCGATTTACACCTTGAACTTCCACTTCATAGCGGACAAATTCACCTCTTGCCGATCGAGAAATCGCCTCTTGCAACTGTTCCTGAACTTCCTCAGAATCTCCCCACCAAGGCAATAGCCAAAACGGTTTATTGGCCACATCCCGTAGCTTAATTCCCGCAAAATCTAGAGAAGTTTGGTTAGCTTCCAGCAGAGTGCCGTCCGGTTTCAATAAGCTCACAAATTGAAAAGAAGAATCAAAAATTGCCCGAAAGCGCCTTTGAGAATCTCCCAACATTGCCGTCACCTTTTCGCGAGATGTAATATCGCGGAAGCGCCACACCCTGCCAATAATATTTTGTCCGACTCGAATCGGCTGCGTGTAGCGCTCAAAAGTGCGACCGTCTTTAAATTCGAGAATATCGCAACCTTCCGACTCCGTATCACTATAAAATTCTTTAACTCTCTGCAAAAAAGCTCTCGGATCTTTAACTTGCTTAGTGAGAAATGCCAGTCGCACCGTTCTATCCATTGAGTTTCTTACTTCTTCATAAATTCCCCACATTTGAACTAACTTTTCGTTATAACTAATCATTTCTCCGGCGGTAGTAACGGCGAGAATGCCGTCTGCCGTTGCTTCTAAGGTAGCGTGCAGCAAAGACCGCGATCGCTCTAATTCTGCTGCGGTCAATTTCCGTTCTGTGAGGTCTCGGACTGCTTTCACCTGTACTAAACGACCTTCCCAAAATACGAATTTGCTGCGAACGTCAGCAGGAAAAGCAGTTCCATCTCGCTTAAGAAAAATCGTTTCACAGACTGTATTGCTGGCAGCAGAAATCATTTGCGGCGCCTGTTTGTATGATTTCGGCGACAGTAGTTCTAGCAAGCTCATTCCCACCATTTCCGCAGGTTCGTAACCGAAAAGTTGGGCAAAATTACTGCTGACGCTCAAAATTGTGTCGCGGTCAGCCACGGCAACTGCTTCAAAATAAGCTTCGCATTCGAGCAAGCGTGCTGCGGAGTGGCTGCTGCCATTTTCGCCAGAGGAGTAGCTGTTGTTAATTAGCTGTTGCAGTTGCGTATTTGCCGAGTACAAAGCGGTCATGGCTTGCCTGTACATAGCAGTACGTTTCTCGACTTTTTCTGCGAGGCGATCGCGATATTCTCGCAGTTCTCTTTCGACTTTAATTAAATCAGTAATATCTACTGCAAACACGATTACACCAGCGACTTTACCTGTTTCATCGCGGTAAGGTATTTTATCTGTACGCACCCAGCATTTTTGACCAGCAACTGTTGGTAGCAGTTCGACTTGGCCCTGCTTGGGAACGCCAGAATTGATTACTTCCAAATCTTCTAAATAATATTGCTCTGCTTCGTCTGGATAGATTTCATAAAAAGATTTACCTTCTAATTGAGCTGCGGGCAAACCTCTCGATGCAGCGGCGGCTTGATTAATTCGCAGCAGGCGACTTTCGGTATCTTTGAGCCAAATCATCGCCGGCACGGAATCAAAAATTATTTGCTGTTCTTGTTGCTGCAGGCGTAGTTCGGCTTCTGCTTGTTTTCTTTTAATTATTTCTTTTTGCAGTTTTTGGTTAGCTTTTTTGAGCTCAGCAGTACGTCTTTCTACTCTTTCTTCTAGTTGATCGTAGTATTGGGTCAGCAAGTTTTGCTGCTGTTCGTGCCGCATTGCTTCTAATTTTAACTTTTCGCTAGCTGACAAACTTGAGGATACAAAATCTGCTAATATTTGGGTAAATTCGTGTTCTTCTTCCGTCCAATCACCGTCGGCACCCTGGCGTTCGGCGCTGACTATTCCCGCCATTTTACCTGCTAGCACAATCGGTACGTTTAACAGGGAAGTCGTGCCCTGATCGAGCAAATAAAGACCGACAAGTTCTCGCGTTCTGGGGTCATTTTCTGCGGCCACAGTTGCGATCACACTGGCAGATTTTAAAGCTTGAAAATAGGCCGGACAGTCGGCCGCTGTGATGATGATTTGTACGGAATGGAGTTTAGTATTTTGTTCGTAAAGGTCGATGCAGTGAAGCTGCGTTTTGTCTTCGCCATACAGCCAAATACTGGCTCGATCGCAGTTGATAATACTGACAGCGGTTTCTGTTACTTCGCGGATGAAGTCTTCTATATTGTTGCGTTCTTTAAGTTGACTTTTGGCTAATTTTGCGATCGCCAAAGTTGGACTGCGCCAATTTCCTCTCTGGTTGGGCGGCATGGGTGACTGCGAAGCGGCCTTAATTTCTTCGCAAACTAACAGTACAGCCGGCCGTTGAAAATTGGCAATTGAGCGACCATTAGTATTTTCCTCTATTTTCCAATCAACCGCCGGCATTGGGCGCGCGGTTGCTTTTACCCTAATAATCTTGCCGTCTTTGCAAGTCAAGCAGCCTTCCCAACAGGCAATTTTTGGAGTTGGCGTACCGTTTTCCGGCTGGGCCAATCCAGCAAATTCTGCCTGCATTTTGCCTTGCTCTTGGCAGTAAAATATGTTAAAAATTGAATGACAAATTAATTCCTGCGATTTGTAGGCGAGGCGAGACGCACCGAATTGATTGAGCGAAAAAACTCTTCCCAAAGCATCTAGAACGAAGTAAATGCCCGGAAAATTCTCGTAGAGAGTTCCATACCAATCTTGTTCGACTTGTTGGCTGCACGAAAGTTTTGCTATCGCGAACTCGCCGTCCGTGTCGAGCAAGTGAGAATAGTTGGTTTCGGGGTTGCTTGAATTACTTTTTTTAGCAAACACTTTTAGCTTAACTCGACTGTAATTAATTTTACTTTCTGGAATTTAACTTTTTTGTGAAACTAAATTAAACCTGTTGTTTGAAAAAAGTTACAAGTTGTAACAAAAATACCACTTGTCCAGCGTGCTGGTTTTCGCTTCCCCATCCAACCACTGTGTTTCTTGGTAGCTGGTACACGGTCTGCAGACGATATTTCCCGCTAGTTGCAATGCCAGGAGGTTTAGCTGCAATTATCCCGTCTGTACTTTTAGCATCCTAGACAATAAAAAAAAACCGACAATCAATGGTTTTAAGTATATATGATAACACTCAAATACCTAATATTGGGACTGACCTACTTCGGATTCGGTTTGGGATATTTGCCGGGGCTGCGGATGAACCGGGCGGCGGTTGCAATTATCGGGTCAGCTTTTGTGGTGGCTTTAGGGATACTCGACCTGAAAACTGCTTGGGAGGCGATCGACCCCAGTACGATGTTTTATGTTGGGAATGACGATCGTGAATATAGTTAATTTGACTGTTTAATAAATATTTGCAATAGTTAAGTTAAGTAAATCTTATAATGCACAATCAACCACGGGCTTTAGTCCTATAGTTTATACTTAATCTTGTGCAGCAAATGCTAAGGAGGTAAGAAAGAGTGAGTACCCTAAAACCCGCTGCGAAACCCAGACTTAATTCTGCGTTCAAACAACTGATGTCCTTACACTGGGTGATGTCAGCTTGCTATTTAGTGCTGTTTATTACCGGTACTTCTATGGCTCGATTGCCAGGAGAATTGTTTATTCGAGGCCCCCTTTACGATTTTCACAAATCCGTAGGAGTGCTGACAATGGCTTTACTGACTTGGCGGATTTTAACTCTGCTGAGGGTATGGTGGAAAAAATATACGAAACGCCTGCCAAAGTTTACGAAGGAATGGTACAAAAATTTTGCTCTGCACACAACTTTGTATGTTTTTATGTGGCTAGTTCCGGTTGCTGGTTTCTTGCTTTCTAACTCTTACAAAAGTAACAATGTGAAATTTTTCGGAATTGTTTTGCCGGATATGTTTCCCCAGAATTCCGCAATGGTTGATCTGGGAAGGAGTTTGCATTTTTGGCTGGCGTACACATTTTTAGCGTTCGCGATTTTGCATATTATAGATCAGAAGAAAGTGGTGAGGGCTAATTGGCGCCGATTGACAAATTTTGTTCGCACTAAGTTCGCAAAGTCCCAAAAGGTTGGATAAATTTGCGATGAGGTACTATATCTCAATTGGTATTGATAAATTTACTGCAAAACTGGCTATTTTCCACGGCGATATTTAGCGCTAGTTGCAATGCCAGCAGGTTTAGCTGCAATTACCCGGTCTGTACTTTTAGCATCCCAGACAATGGAAAAAAGCGGCAATCAAGCATTTTAAGTATATATGATAACACTCAAATACCTAGTCTTGGGACTGACCTACTTGGGATTCGGTTTGGGATATTTGCCGGGGCTGCGGATGAACCGGGCGGCGGTTGCAATTGTCGGGTCAGGTTTTGCGGTAGCTTTGGGAATACTTAACCTCAAAACTGCTTGGGAGGCGATCGACCCAAATACGATCGTTTTTTTGCTGGGAATGATGGTCGTTAATTCGGCTTTGGGAGCATCGGGTTTTTTTCAACTCGCTTTGGAGTTTTTAACTCGCTTTACTCGTTCTCCTTTCGGCATTATGGTGGCAGTTACTTTTGGCAGCGGCATTTTATCGGCATTTTTTCTCAACGACACTACTGCTATTTTGCTGGCCCCTTTAACGCTGAGTCTGACTCGCTCTTTGTCTCTCAATCCTATCCCTTATCTTTTAGCTTTAGCCGGAGGTACTAATTTAGGTTCAGTGGCGACTGTGAGTGGCAACCCGCAAAATATTCTCGTCGGTTCTTTTTCGGGAATTAGTTATTTGGAATTTGCCCGGTCTCTCGCACCAGTAGCTTTAATTTGTTTGCTGGTTCAAGTAGCTTGGCTGTGGTTGCTTTATCCAGAAGTGCGTTCTTGCAAATCTTTGCCGCAGGTTACTCAAGTCAGGTATCGATTGTTCAAGCCTTTACTAGCAAAAAGTTTGTGGGTGACAGCAGCACTTTTAGTAGCTTTTTTAGCGGGTGCACCTTTAGCAGAATCTGCCTGGATAGCTGCCAGTATATTGTTAATTACTAGGCGCGTCAAGTCCGATCGCATTTTGCAAGGCGTCGATTGGAATTTGCTAGTAATGTTTGCAGGATTGTTTGTGGTGACTAAAGCCACTCAACAACTGGGTTTGTTGGACAATTTAACTAATTTGACTAATACACCGCTGAGTTTGTTGGGAGTTACCGTAATTCTTTCTAACTTAATTTCTAACGTACCGGCGGTGTTAGTTCTGCAATCGGTAATTGTCAAAACAGATACCCAAGCTTGGCTATTGTTGGCGGCGGGTTCTACTCTGGCGGGGAATTTAACTTTGTTGGGTTCTGTGGCTAATTTGATTGTAGCTGAAGTTGCTGCACGGAAATCAGGCGATCGGCTGACTTTTAAGGAACATTTGCGGTTCGGGCTGCCGCTGACTTTCGTTACTTTGGCAATAGCTTATTTTTGGATATAATTCGCAGAGCGATCGACACTACCCTAAATTTTAGCATTTAACCTGCCAATAATCCCCTCATCTCTTCGCTTCCCCTTCTTCCTTCGCGCCTTCGCGGTTCGCTACAACTCCAAAACTCGCGATTTTCCAAGGCTCTATCTTAAATCCTCGCCCTTCGGGCAGCTTTTCAGACAAATTGGCAGGTCGTTCTAACAAATCTACTGGCCCTACAATTTCTAATCCCAAATCACTCTTGAATTCTAGCCCAGCCTCTTTCCCCTCGGATTCGCAACAGCGCAAAATCCACACATTAGAATCGTCTTCCGATTGTTTGAAAGCCATCAAAACTAAATTGTCCGCCCACAAATCCAAGAACTTGCCAACTGCGGGTAAACTGTTGTTTCGATTTTCTCCCAACTCCGGCAACACCTTTACTAGCAGCGGCAAATTCAACTCGTACCCGCGCCGAACTGTGCCTGCATCCTGCCAATTTCCGCTATGCGGATACACTGCACAAGTAAATTCGGAAACTCCTACATCTGCTTGTGCATCCGGCCAAGTCGAGCCCCGAAGCAATGTCAGCCGAATTTGATTTGGTTGAAGGTCGCAACCGTATTTGCAATCATTGAGCAAACTCACTCCAAAACCGTCATTGCTGATATCAGTCCAGCGCAAAATCGGCACTTCCCATTTGGCTTTTTCGGCGGGTGTTTGCGGCTTGGTTGTGCGTGCGATCGCACCGCCGGGAATTTCGCAAGTTGCAAAATCTGCTTCTACATTTAACCCAAAGGCTGCTTTTACTAAAACGTGACTTTCTTGCCAATCTGCAACTGTCTTAATTTTCAGCAGCGGCGAACCTATTTCTACTATATAATCTTGGCAAAATTCCGATTTGCCAATTTGTCGGACTACGCGCAAACTCTGCCGTATTTCTCCCTGCTCTACCCAAGCAATCTCTTTGAGTGTCGGCGCGGGTAACTGATGTTTTTCATAATTTGGGTCGATGTTCCAAGCATCCCAATATTGGCCGCTGTCTTGAAATGCTTGCAGTTGATTTCCGCCTGCTGCATTCAGGACTTCTCGGTTATTTACTTTATCCCAAATGCTGGATAAATCCCCAGTTTTGCCGTCAACTGTTGCCCGAATAAATTCATTTTCTAAAACCATTTGTGCGGCTGCAAAAGGCGTTTCTTGACTAACTGGGTTTTTTTGTGCTATACCGTATGTAAGTTTTGATAACTCTGTCTTTTTTTCAGTTTCTGGACTCGCGGACGCATTATCCACAGTTTGAGCGTCTTCGCGACACAGCCAAAACACCTGGTAGCCAACGGCGGGGATATTATTTGCCCAGAATAATAGTTGAGATTGCGATTGCGGTCGATCGCCCTTGACAATCTGTGAAGCCAATCGCCGTCGGGAAAAATCGTAAATTTGCCAAGCTGAATCAACAGAATCGGGAAGCGGTACGGCGACAACCTCAGAGCGCGACCAATTGAGAGTATTGAAAATTAAAATCGGTTGAGCATCGGGCTGCGGAGGATGCGGCAGAGAAATTTGAGCCGAGAGTGCATCCAAAGATTTTAGCAGGATTTCGCGACAAGTGCGATCGACCTCGGCAAAGGCTAGATTAGCATCCGCGTAGACTTGGGCGATCGCAGAACCGGGCAAAATATCGTGAAACTGGTTAAACAAAATTTGTTTCCAAGCAGATTCTAACTCGGATTTCGGATAAACCGCACCAGTACAAATCGTTGCCAGCGAAGACAACAACTCGGCTTGGTAGAGCAATTCTTCGCAGCGACGGTTTTGGCGTTTTTGGTCGGCGTGAGTCGTGTAGCAACCCCGGTGGAATTCTAAGTAAAGTTCGTCTTTCCAAATGGGAAGAGTTTTGAGTTGTGAGATGGAATGATTTGCATCCGAAATTGCCGACAAGTTTGACAATTCTCGCGCCTGTAAATTCTCCTGGTTGTCGGATTCTGGAACATAGCTTTCGGACTTAGTTGCCCCAACTTCAGGCAAAAACTGACTCTCAATCAAAGACAAATAATCAACCGCTTTCGCAAACTCCAACTTCGGGAAAAAAGGCGACATTTTCCAGCGTTTCACCACCTCCAACATATCACGAGTCGGGCCACCGCCGTGGTCGCCAACCCCAGGCAACCAAAGAGCATCTTGCAAACCAGTCTTAACTTGCCAGTCAAAAGCATAACTTGCCATTTTCACAGATTCTATACTTTCGCCAATGGGAGCAGACATCATGCTAAATATTTTAGTACCGTCCAACCCTTCCCACCAAAATGCACCGTGGGGAAATTCCGTTGTATCGTTCCAACGCAACTTTTGCGTCACAAAATAGTCAACTCCGCCTTGCCGCAAAATCTGAGGTAATTGCCACCCAAAACCGAAAGTATCCGGTAGCCAAGCTACCCGCATCAATTCCCCAAATTTTTCTTTTGCGTAACGCTGTCCGTAAAAAACTTGCCGCACCATTGATTCAGCGGAAATCAAGTTTAAATCCGGTTCTACCCACATCCCGCCGACAACTTCCCAGCAACCCGCCGCCACCTGTTTTTTAATCGCAGCAAATAAGTCCGGCCGATGTTCTTCCATCCAAGCATAAAGCGCCGGAGTTGAATGGCAGAAAATCAAATCGGGAAACTCCGATTGCAATTTCAATACCGACTCAAAAGTTCGCTGGGCCGCTTGCCAAGTTTCCGGGACAGGCCACAGCCAAGCTAAGTCTAAATGAGCATGACCGACCAAATAGATTTTACCTGTATATATAGATGTCAGCTCGCCAATTTCTCCTATATATATAGATGTAGCATTGCCCTTTTCTCCAACCTCCGAAACTTCCTCTCTTCTTCCTCCCTCTGCGCCCTCTGCGCCCTCTGCGGTTCCCTCATCTAAATCCCCAGAAAAAGATGTCAGTTCACCAATTTCTCCTATATATATATATGTAGAATTGCCCTTTTCTCCAACCTCCGAAACTTCCTCTCTTCTTCCTCTCTCTGCGCCCTCTGCGCCCTCTGCGGTTCCCTCATCTAAATCCCCAGAAAAAGCCCGCAGATATCCCAGTAAATTGTGCCGCAAAACAGACAACGAGCGATCGAACTTTTCGCGATCGCCCACCGCCGACCAATCAATCAAATCCATCGCCAAATCAATCTCAGATTTCAGCGTTTCCCCCTTGACAAACATAGGGCGAATTGCTATTGTTTCAGTGGAGAGGTATTGGGAATTTAAATTTTCTAAATTTCGACTTAGCGAATTTTGCAAAATCTCTAATTCGGCAGCCACAAAACCCGGATCGAAATAAGAAGAATCCGCAGCTTCGTACAAACAAATCGATCGTACTAAAGCACCGTTATCGTGACCCGGACTTACCAACCGCAAAATAACTAAAAATTCATCTCCGGGATTGGCCGACGAACTCAACAAAACTCGATCGGCAAAATCAAATAAATCTCCCTGTCCGACTAACTCGCCGTTCACAAAAATTTGAGCATCTTCTGCCCACCAAGTCAAGCCCAGCAGCAACCGCAAACCAACCACAGGATAGCCGTGCAAATTGTCAGGAATTACAAATTGCTGGCCCAAATACAAAACTTGCTTCCCAGACGGCCAAGCAATATGTCCTTTGCTGTTAAGTTCAGCAACAGGGCTGTTACAAATATTTACCGAAGAGACAGCCGACTCAGAATCGCAGTACCTCCAACCAGACTGAACCTCCACTTGGCTGAGGCGGCGCAACTTCTCGACAGCGGCAGAAATATTGTTGCTAGCAGGTGACACAGAAGCGCTCATATTTCGCTAAAATAGGAATTGTGTATTAATCAAAAATCGGATTAAACCGCCCCGACGCAAAGGACGCGAAGAAATAAAGGTTTCAGAGGGTTTGAAGCTGCGATTAAGATCTCGCTTTGATTTTACAGCAATATTCAGCTATTCCGGCGCGAATCAAAAATCTGAATTCAATAATTAAACTTATGTCCAACGGTTACTACGGCCCATACCAAAGCCGGCTATTAAATTTTATATCGAAACAGTCCCGCCAAGTCGCTGACAATTGCGATCGAACTTGGCGTCAAATTAAAGAAGCCACTCTCACCGCTACCCAAATTCTGCTTTATCCAGCTTATTTGCTGGTGCAAAGTTCCCGACTGCTAGGCAGACAGTTGCGGGAATCAAGTCAAAAAGTAGATTTACCTGAACTGCAAGAATTTGTGGGCGACGAAAATCCCGATGGGCAACAAAATTGGTATCAGGGGGAAACTTCCGACGAAAGTTCGATCGCCGAAATTTTGCACCTCGCCGAAAATTTACTAAACTCGTCGCAAACCGCGAAAACTTTAGCCACCTTCCCGCTGTTAATTAATCAGGGAAATACTGCTAGCGATTTACCTCCGGCAATCAATTTTAGCGGACAAATCACAAAGCATCAAACAACTTCCGTCTTAGAACTCCCGGTTGCTAAAACAGGATTAAAACCGCAACCAAAAGTTGAGGGAATTGCCAGTTTTATCCCAGCCCGCACTTTAGTATTGGTCGGAAGGGAAAATCAGGTTTTAGATATTTTGACACCCGAACAGCAGGAACTGCTCGAAGGTCGCATAACTTGGGAAGTAGCAAACTGCGGGCCGGAACGGCGGGAAATTACCCAAAAAGAATTAAAATTTAATCTCGGTTTGGAGTCGGCGGCCAAAAAAGCGCAGTTGCCGCCGGTGCGTCGTTTTTGGGAATTGATGGCATGGCTTCAGACGAGTCCGGTTGCTCTCAAAAGAAATCAGTTTGGAGAATCAATCCTTGCAGTTAAAAAATCGATCGACCGCAATTCAATCCTAGTCCAAAAAGCCCGCGCCCAGATCGAAGCAAAAACCGCACAGCAGTCAATTGTGGCATCGAATTCGATCGACCAAAATACCCCAAAACTAGAAACTAATTTTAACAGCAAGTTCGATCGACCCCCTACTCCTCTCTCCTTTGTTACATTACTCGATCGCGCCGCCGTCAACCTGGAAGAACTTACTCTACCGCCATCGGTAAAAACAATCGCCGCACCCACAGAAAACTCTGGAGTAAAAATTGACACATCCAGCACCGAAACCAATTTAGATTTTTCCGCCCGCGACATCCTCGAAAAATACGCTCGCAACATCGAACAAGTCATTTGGTCGTCAGTAGACCACCTTTTGGGCAAAGAAACGGCAGCGAGTGATAATACTGAGAAATCAGTCGCAATTCAGTATTATTTGAAACAGCGACAAGAACAAGAAAACACCGAAAAAAGCCCAGAGGTTGATCGACCGTGGCTGAACTGGCAAGACTTATTCGGCGAAGCAGCACCGCAGCATTTAATCGACGGAAGTTCCGAAACCCAGGCAGCAGCTCAAAGCAGCGCTAAAGTCAAGGAGAAAATAGCAGAATTAGGAGAATTGGCAGAAGGTCGATCAACCGCAGTCTCAATATCCCCTTACCCCGAAGCACTTCACAGCCTGCTGGGGCAGCTAAAACAGAGCTTGCTGACAAAAAGCTCAAAAAGTCAACCCCAAACAGCATCTGATTTATCTGATTTAGCAGTTACTCAAAAAAATAGCTCTGCACTCGCAGCAGAATCAACCCCAGGGCGCGCGCCGGAAACCCAAGTGCCAAAAAACACAAACCCGAACACCGCACAAAACAACCAATCCCCAGCAGCAATCACCGCGCAAACTAGCAGATACACCGCCGCAACCCCCGCCGCCGCAGCCGAACCAAAAAATCCCAGCGCAGGCGTCCCATCCGATGGAGACTACTTAGAAACAAAAGCAGAATCGATGGGATACATTAAGCATCCGCTAGAACAAGTGCTCGAATGGCTCGATCGAGTTATGCTGCGGCTAGAAAACATCGCGGAGCAACTCTGGAATTGGGCAAAAATCAACTTGCCAAAAATCCTCAAAAGCAAAGAGAAAATTGACTAATCTTTAGCTTATGATAAAAAAGTTGCCGCAACAGCAGCAAATCAGCTCAGTATTATGCCATCTTTGGAGACTCCCACAGTGCTAACCCTCAAAATCGTAGTTAATGTAGTTGTTTTATTTTTTGTTTCCCTGTTCATATTTGGATTTTTGTCCAATGACCCAGCCCGGAACCCCAACCGCAGAGACATGGAATAAACAAGTTATCCCGCCCGCTGGCTGGGGGGTACGCTACCGCAGCCCCGCAGCCAGCCCGCAAACTCGCAAAAATTAGTCGAACAAAACTTGACCTCGCACCAGCAGCGAGGTTATCTTGTGGCGAAAGCAAGTTCTCAAATCAGCCATCTTTCGGCGCGCCAAAGCCACTGCAAATTTTAGATGTCAGATTAATGTCTAAACAGTTGCCTTTTAGATGCAAAAATTTTCAATAATTTGTACCCTATAAAATCTAAAATCTAAAATCTAAAATCTAAAATCGGATGACTTACCTGTTATAACTATGCCCTATCCGGTACCGCCGCCAGAACCCCCTGGCATCATCTACATCGCAAAGCCAAAAAAAGTCGCCCTCACTGTCGCGGCAGGCGATGGAGACACCCTCCGCAACCCTGCAGAAATACCGGAACCAAGCCCAGATATCGTTCAGCCAGAACCCACACCGGCCCCAGCAGAACCCGCAGCCACACTCCTCGGCACTACCCCAGCCACCGACCAGCCTCCAGAAATCGCCGACCCCCTAGCTGCCGTGGAAAGCGGCGAGGCAGTGGTGGGATTTCAGCGTCGGCCTCCTGTGGGAGAACCCGAAACTGCGGAAACTCCGAAAGATTCCTCGTTTACTGCTTACCAATTGGGTTCGGTAGAAAATGCCGTTGCGATTCGCAATCGAAAACGAACCGCAGAGGCGCAGAGAAAACAGGAGAGAAATCTTGCCGGAAAGCAGGAAAGTTGGTATCAGGCCCAAGGCCGGCAGTTAGAAGATAACCCTCCCGAACCTGCGGAGATTCCCGTTCCAGAACCCGCGCTAGAACCAGCACCCAGCGGGCAACAGCAGTTCGACATTCCCACACCAGGAACTGCCCCCGCACCCAGAACACCCGCTGCGCCGACACCGAAGCCTAAACCAGCCGCGCCGGGAGTCCGCACCGCGCCTTCTCAGCGGACGGTGCCTTTTCCGGTCACTCCGGCCGATACTATTGAAGTTAAGGCTGACAGCCAAGAATTCGACGACAAGCAGCAAATTGTCACGGCGGTTGGTAATGTCGTTGTCCGGTTCCGGCAAACTGTGATTGATGCCGATCGAGCGATCGTCAACTTAGTCACCCGCCAAGTGGTAGCATCCGGCAATGTCGCCTATACCCGCGGCCAACAAGTAGTGCGCGGCCAGCGGATGGAGTTCAATCTCGGCCTCAACAGCGGCGCAGTCGAACAAGCCAGGGGCGAAATTTTCCTGCCAGCAGCAGGTAGCGAATTGACCCCCACACTGCCGACGGATATCAGTGCCGGGACGATTCTCGAACAGCCGCTGAGCGATCGAATTACCAGCCAGCAGCCCCTGCGCGGAGTCAAATCCCCCGGCGCTGCTACAGTGACTCTCGGTGGCGGCGGACAGCTAGCAGCCCCCCAAGTGACCGGCGCGGTCAACCGCGTCCGCTTTGAAGCAGAACGCATCGAACTGCTGCCAGACGGCGCGAGGGTAGCAACCAACATTCGGCTTACTAACGATCCGTTTTCCCCGCCGGAATTTGAATACAGGGCCCGGAGGGCGACGATTAGAAGGATTTCGCCCACGGCAGAGGAATTGGTCACAACTAAACCCCGCTTGGTGTTCGACAACCGCGTGAAAATACCCGTGTATCCCCGCAGGCAAGTGTTTGACAGCAGGCAGCAGAACGGCCCGTGTTTGACCTTTGGCTACGACGGAGGCGACCGCGGCGGTTTGTATGCCGAGTGCGGTTTTGAGGTGTTGCAAAACGGGCCGGTGCGGCTGACCCTAACGCCCCAAATTTACCTGCAGCGGGTTGTGGAAAAGCACGGCGGTAATCCGTTTTCTCCCGACAGCTACGGGCTGAAAGCGAGGTTACGCGCTAGTCTCGGCCCGCGCACCAGGCTGGACGGAGCGGCAATATTTCTGAGTTTGGAAGATTTCCCGAATTTGCCGGAAAACAGCTTTCGGGGCAATTTGCGCCTGCGACAGTTGATCGGCACTCACACTCTGGCAGCAGAATACAGTTATCGCGATCGGCTGTTTAACGGTTCTCTGGGCTATCAAACCGTGCAGAGCAGCCTCGGGGCAGTCCTCACTTCCCCAGTCATCCCACTCGGAGGCACTGGCATCAATCTCAGCTACCAAGCTGGGTATCAATTTATCAATGCTGACACCGATCGAGCAGAGTTGCTCGAACCAGTGCGGGAAAACAACCGCGTCGATCTGGGCCGTTCCCAAGTCAGCTTCGCCTTAAGCCGCGGCTTCAACCTCTGGGAGGGCGAACCGCTGCCCCGCACTCCCACCCAGGGTTTGAGGTATACGCGGTCGCCGGTGGTTCCTTTCTTGCAACTGGCCTTGGGACTCCGGGGAGTTGGCACTTATTACAGCAGTGGCGACAGACAAAATTCCCTCGCCGGCAGCGTCGGCATTCAAGGGCAGTTCGGTCATTTCTCCCGCCCTTTCCTCGATTACACTGGGTTTAACGTGACTTATACCCAGGTGGGGCGGGATGGTATATCGCCGTTTTTATTTGATCGCTTAGTAGATTTGAGAGTCCTGTCTTTTGGGCTTGTCCAGCAAGTTTACGGAGGGTTTCGAGTTGGATTTCAAAGTGCTATTAATTTAGAAAGCGGGGAAACAATCAGTACGAATTACACTTTAGAATACAGTCGCCGCAGTTACGCAATCATTTTGCGTTTTAATCCTGAGCGTCAAGTCGGCAGCCTGACTTTTAGAGTTAGCGACTTCAACTGGAATGGGACTCCCGAACCTTTTTCCGGGGACGCGCGAACTGTAGAAGGAGGCGTGCGTTTATCAGATTAATTCAATTGGCTAATTGGGCATTGGTCATTGGGCATTGGGAATTGGTAAGGGGGAATTAAGAATAGGTAATAGGTAATGGGGAATTGGTAATTGGGTAATTGGAACCAACAGTCAACAGTCAACAGATAACAGATAACAGTCAACAGTCAACAGACAACAAATGACAGAAGTGACGGCAATATCTGCACAAGCAGCGGCTCTGCTGGTTCACTACGGTTTTGACCTAGGTGGCAAAAAAGCCGAGAAATTGGCGGGTGAATGGCTGACCAAGTATCCCGGCTATTGGCTGCGTTTAGCAGTGGTTGAAGCGCTTTATCAAGGGCGCTACAAGGCTGTTTCTGTGGGACAGCTATTGAGTATGTGGCATCGGATAGGTCAACCTCTCTATCATTTCAATCGCGAGTTTGAACGCTTGGTATGCAATAATTTTCCTCAAAATTTAACCGGGGAAAGTGCTGATCAACTGTCACCGGAAGATATACTTTTATCAAACCAGGAATCGGAAGTAACTGCCGCAGAGTTAGAGTGGCGTGGACCGTCAGAGGCGCAACTTGATGTGGCACTTCATGCAGAAGTCCCAAACACAGAGGCAGAGGAAACAGGAAAATTACCCGCAGCGGACGATCGCACAAAAGAAAATACAGAATTTGTAGTATATGAAGATGTGGCTGTTACCGCCCTCGCTGATCGAGCCGAAGCTGAGCACAAATTAGCCGACAAACCTGTGGCAAAATCATTCCCAGTTGTCAAACACACAGATTTTCACACCAAGTTAAAAGCCATTGCCAGAGAAGGCCGAAGAAAGAAGGGAGAAAGCAGAAATAGAGTGTAAACTTTGGGAACTAGATAGTTATTTTTCACTTTTCATTTTGGGCACTTACTCCCATCCGAATTTCCGAACAAAAAGATGCTTGTTCGGTACCGTTAGCTTGCTTAACAACGCTAGTCCGCAGCCGCAGGTTGGGCATGAGATACCACAGCCTTTCTTCGGCATGGAGGGTGTCTGATTCTGTAATCAATGTCAGCACGTCGTCGCCCATCACGTACCGACTGTTACCCTTGTCTTGCAATACTTTGCCTTCGCTGGGATTGTCGGGATTTGGTACGATCGCTAGTATTGTAGAACCGATTTGTTTAGCTTTGTCGCGATCGGGAATACCGTCCCAACTAATCCGAACGCTGGTTAGCTTAGTTGAAGCCGGGTTAATCGAGTGTTGTTGGCAAAGTTTGACGACTGCTGCATCGCTAGCTGTCAGTATTTCTATGTTGAGGTCGGATTTACCCGCCTGCAATTCCCCAGAATTGAGATTGTGTACGGTACGCTGAGAAAACCATTTACCCGCACTTAACTCGAAAAACTCGATAACATCCATGAAATTTGTCTCTAAAGTCAATACTGCTTTATTTGCGATCGTGACTTGCGCGCTATGGAGTCAGAAACCCGGTTTCTTCCTACGTACCTAGCGGTCAAACCAATGATTTTGTCTAGAAACCCGGTTTAAGAGTGCAAGTCCTTTTCTATATTTTAGAGGAAGGGGGCGCACCTGCAAAGCTTTCTGAGAGCTTTGGGTGAAACAGATTGCAGATGCCGTTGAGGTAGCAAACCCAACCAGGGGGACATCTGCCTCGCTGATGCGGCCGACTTGAGAGAAAATTAGATCATCCGCCATCATGTTTCGTTATAAAAAGTTTTTTTCGCACTTTAAATAGGATTGCGATACCTAAAAATTATTAGGTTTGACAGTGTTGATCGATCGACCATCATCGCCCAAATACCAGCTATGTTAAGAAAAACAACGATATATGTGAGCTTTTGTCGATCGATCGGTAAATTGGGCGTTGCTGAGTTCAATTATATTGGCGGCGATTTATTGTAATCGCACTGCTTGAAAATTCTCAAAGCAGACTTCGACTAAAAAACAAGCAATTCATCCAACCATCACCAAACCGAGGACAGCAAGCCCATAGCACATAGCATTCAAATATGTCATGCTAAGTCTAAGAGAAAAGATTCTCGATCGGCTTTTCGGTAGGGTGCAGCTAGCGTATACATTTAAAAAACACATCCGTAAATTTATGACCGAGTTTAAACAAGGGCTGGATAAAATGAAGCCCGCAGAACAGACGCACTACCTGGGAATCCTGCCAAGTCAGCTAGCAGCAGCTTCAGACTCCGAAAAATTATACAGCTTACTAACAGATTACAATTTTATTAAAGCCAAGCTGTCAGCATCGGGAGTACAGGCGCTAATAGAAGATTACGATTTAGCAACAAGTTCCGATATTATTATCTCAGAGCAAAAAGCCGACCAACTCAAATTAATCCAAGAAGCAATTCGGCTGTCTGCCCACATTCTAGCCACAGATAAAAGCCAACTAGCGACCCAACTAATAGCCCGCTTGATGTGCTTTGAAAGTCCAGATATTCAAGCACTGCTAGCACAGGCACAACACCAAACAACCCCCTGGCTGCGACCGCTAACGCCCAGCTTTACTCCTCCCGGCGGGAGATTATTGCGTACCCTCACCGGACATACAGACTGGGTACAAGCTGTAGCAATCACCCCCGACGGCAAGCGGGCAATTTCTGCCTCCTCTGACCACAATCTCAAAATTTGGCACTTAGAAACAGGAGAAGAACTTGCCACCCTCAAAGGTCATCTTACCTACGTCAATGCTGTAGCTGTCACCCCCGATGGCACTAAAGTAATTTCCGGTTCTTGGGACAATACTATTAAAATTTGGGGTTTAGAAACTGGACAAGAAATATTTACTTTTGCCGGCGATACTTTTGCCGTAGAAGCAGTAGCAGTAACTCCCGACGGCAAGCGAGTAATTTCAGGTTCTTGGGATGGCAGTATTAAAGTTTGGGATTTGAGAAGCAGGGAAGTAATTTTTAACTTTAAAGGTCACAGCAGTTTTGTCCAGTCCGTAGCAGTAACTCCTGATAGCAAACGGTTGATTTCCGGGTCGGGAGACAACAGCATGAAAGTCTGGAACCTAGAAACCGGAAAAGAACTTTTTACTCTCATCGGTCATGAAGACTGGGTAAAAAGTGTAGCAGTTACTCCTGACGGCGAAAAAATAATTTCCGGCAGTTACGACGGAACTGTTCAAGTCTGGAGTTTGTCAGAAAGAAAGCAACTTTTCACTTTAGGAAAACACAGCAGTTTCGTTCAAGCTGTGGCAGTCAGTCCCGACGGCAAACGGGTAATTTCCGCTTCCGGCGACAAAACGCTGAAAGTTTGGAATCTGGAAACAAAAGAAGAACTTTTCACTTTTACCAATCACATCGCCCCAGTGAATGCTGTGGCTGTTACCCCCGACGGTCAGCGGATAATTTCTGGTTCCTCTGACAAAACTCTCAAAGTTTGGCACTTAGAAACAGGCAAAGAAAATTTATCATTTGCAGGTCACGATGACTGGGTAAATGCTGTAGCAGTGACGGCGGACGGTACGAAAGCGATTTCCGGTTCAGGAGACAACAGCATTAAAGTCTGGAATCTCAAAAACGGACAGGAAATTTTTACTATTTCGGGACATCAAGATTGGGTAAAAGCGATCGCAATTACACCGGATAGCAAGCGAGTTGTTTCGGGTTCCGGCGACAAAACAGTGAAAGTTTGGGATCTAGAAACCGGAAAGGAAATCTTTACTTTCACGGGTCATACAGACTGGGTAAATTCTGTGGCAGTGACTGCGGATGGGACGATGGCGATTTCCGGTTCGGGAGACAAAACTATTAAAGTTTGGAATCTAGGAACAGGAGAGGAACTTTTTACTTTTTCAGGTCATGAGGACGGGATAAAAGCTGTGGCAGTTACTCCTGACAGCAAGCGGGTTATTTCGGCTTCCGGCGACCAAACTCTGAAAGTTTGGAGTTTGGGGAAAGAAAAGAATATTTTGGCAATTTTATGGAATTTAGCCGTCAAAAATCTACTTTTCACTCTCAAAGGTCATGAGAGTTTTGTGAATGCTGTGGCAGTTACAGCGGATGGCAAATGGGCGATTTCAGGAGGGCGGGAACACAATTTGAAAGTTTGGGATTTGTCAGGTAGAAAAGAAGTTTTTACTTTGGCAGGTCATGCTGAGGCGGTAACATCTCTGGCGACTATGGGAACAAAGGCAATTTCTGTTTCGGACGATAATACTCTCAAAGTTTGGGATTTGTTAAGTCGAGAAGTAATTGCTAGTTTCAGGGGAGATAGTGCTTTGAAAGCTTGCGCTATTGCACCAGATGGGGTGACAATCGTAGTGGCGGAAGCTTCGGGACAGGTGCATTTTTTGAGGTTAGAAGAGGGGAAATAGTCATCAGTCATTAGTTATTAGTTATTATGCCGATCGCACTTTTGCTAAAATTTAAGAGTGCGATCGCTCTTTTCCCACATCTAGTTTACAATTGTTCCGGGTCAATTCCCATCGCTCGCAGTCTTTCT
This sequence comes from Microcoleus sp. Pol17C6, assembly GCF_036701145.1. Lineage (NCBI taxonomy): Bacteria > Bacillati > Cyanobacteriota > Cyanophyceae > Oscillatoriales > Microcoleaceae > Microcoleus > Microcoleus sp. Pol17C6. The sequence continues at coordinate 28,308 of NZ_JAUBQH010000049.1, read as the reverse complement.
GCCAGTACAGCAGCCCGCTCTTCGGCTTGTTCTGCACGCTCTTCGGCTTGTTCCAAGTGGCGAGAAACCTCCTCATAACTTCTAAACAGTTCGCTCTCAGGGCGATAAATTTGCAACTCTTCACCCGACGCTCCTCTGTGGAACAGGCGCCCCGCCTGTGAATTCTTGCAATTCATTAAAAAAAAATCTCATTCACAAAAGAGCGCATCGAAAATAGGGCGGACACCGCCCGCCCTAGAAAACTACTTCCTCAGCAACTTCACCCCGCGAATCGAATAATCCAAAAGCTCAATTGGGTGCATTAAAGTAACTTCCTTTCCCTGCAACTCCAAATGCTTCTTAATTTGCAAAGAACAACCCGGATTAGAAGAAGCAATCAACTCCGCGCCAGTATTCAGCAAATTCTCCACCTTTTGCACTCCCAATTCATCAGCAATCTCTGGCTGAAGCATATTGTAAACCCCCGCACTCCCGCAGCACAAAGCCGCATCCACAGGTTCTTTTAACTTCACCCCTGGAATTTGTTGCAGTAACTGACGCGGCTGCAAACTAATCTTTTGCCCGTGCAACAAATGACAAGCATCCTGATACACAATTGTCAAATCTCCCTCAATCAAAGGATTGAGTTTCGCCGTAATTCCCGCACTTGCCAAAAACTCTTGCACGTCCTTAACATTAGCAGCAAATTTCTCAGCTTTCTCCCGATATTGCGGGTCATCTGCTAAAATGTGACCGTATTCTTTCAAAGTGTGACCGCACCCAGCAGCGTTGATAATTACAAAATCAACACCCGTATTTTCAAAGCTATCAATCATTTGTCTCGCCAAAGCTTTAGCCTGTTCCGCTTGGCCTTGGTGTTCCGGCAAAGCAGCACAGCATCCCTGACTTTTAGGAACCACAACCTCGCAACCGTTAGCCGTCAAAACTCGCACCGTAGCCTCATTAACTGGCGAAAATAACAGCCGCTGCACGCAGCCTAAAATCACACCGACTCGATAGCGTTTCTCTCCTTGTGCCGGAATTACCTCTGGTAAATTATCCCGGAAAGAATCGACAGTAACTTTCGGCAAAATTGATTCCATCGCCGCCAAGCGAGGAAATACTTTTTTCAGCAAACCTGTTTTGCGGACAAGTTTTGGCAGTCCTAATTTTTGATAAATAAACAGGGGTACAAGCAAAGGTCGCAATCTGTGAGGATAAGGGAAGAGATTAAAAATCAGAGTGCGAATTACATTGTCGGAAAAAGTGCGTTCCTGATTTCTAGTAACTTGGTGGCGAGTGGCGGAAATTAATTTGTCGTATTGAACTCCAGACGGACAAGCTGTTACGCAGGCCAAACAGCCCAAACAAGTATCGAAATGCTGTGAGGTTGCTTCGTTTAAAGGTGCGTCGCCTTCATTAATTGCATCCATTAAATAAATGCGGCCTCTGGGGGAATCCATTTCTTTGCCAAGTACGCGATAACTCGGACAAGTTGACAAACAAAAGCCGCAGTGTACGCAAGTATCGATTAATTTCGGATCGGGCGGATTATTGGCGTCGAAACCTGGGATTTCTAGGGTTTCTAAGTGGGGATTTTGTGCTAGAAAATTGCTTTCTTTGGCAGGTCTTAAATCGTCGCTGGGAACTGGAGATTTTTCGGAAGTTTGCATATATATATTACCTAATTGTTTTTCTTCGTAGCAAGGAGTTTAATCAGCTTAATGGAATTTATGCAGAAGCTTTATATGTATGTTTGCAACGGGAAATTTGCCGCTATAAGTAGCGTGTAAAACCACTTTTTACATAATTTATGAACGAATCAAGTCCTGACTACAAACTTTAAACTAAATACCGCTTATAAAACGATGGGGACTCAAAAGATTTTCCGGGTCAAACTGCTGTTTAATCCGCTGCATTAAATCGATCGCACTTCCATTATAGCCCCAAACATCTAACTGTTGCTTGAGGTCGGTCGGCGCTGCTAAAACAGTCAGAAAACCGCCTTTCGCTTCGCACCCTCTGCGTACCTGAAACAACCTGTCCGCCGTCGCATTCTCAAACCGCAAAACCCCCAAACCGCTGCCTGCATGAATCCAAGCGTCCTGTACAGGCAATTCGTTAATTGCGGTTACAGCTTCCGACGGTCTGATTCCTATTTTGCAAATAATTGCCGACTTTGTACCAGAATTCCACATTGTTTCTGGCAATCTTTGCCATAACTGATGCTCATCATTTTCGCAGCAGCTAGTGCCTTGCAAACCCAACTTTTCGCCAACTTCCAGCAAGCGGGCTGATTGTTGTTTAACACTTTCTGCGATACTTTGAAATCTGACGATTAATCCCGTGCCCTTTCCTAAGCCTAATTTGGCGACTAATTCAGGTGACAGCAAATCAACTGCTGTTGGTGTCAAAGCAGAGGATAATAAGATTTGAGCCGTTTGGGACAAAGCATTAACTTCCCCTGTCAGCACTACGGTTCCCGATGATTCAGGCAGCGGATAAACTCGGAAAGTTACTTGACTGATGACCCCCAAAGTGCCGTAAGCACCAGTAAACAGTTTCATCAAGTCGTAACCGGCGACATTTTTAACAACTCGACCCCCGGCTACCGCAATTTTACCGTCCGATCGCACAAACGTAATTCCCAACAGCAAATCGCGCACCCCCCGATAGCGATGCCGCAAGGAACCCGCATCAGCAGTAGCGACAATGCCGCCCAAGGTTGCCTGTTGCGGATATGCTGGGTCGATCGGCAAAAATTGACCTGCTGCTGCTAAAATTTGCTGCAAATCCGCAAACTTCATCCCCGCTTCGGCAGTCACCGTTAAATCGCCCACAGCGTGCTGTACAAGTCGATTGAGGCGCGAAGTGCTGACAGCCACAAGCCCCGCTGCATCAGAAGATACCCTTAAATTCCCCTTCAAAAGACCCACTTTGACAACATCTTCCTCCCCCCTTGTTAAGGGGGGCTGGGGGGGATCGGAGTCTAATTTTACTAAACCGCCCCAATCAAGTTTGCTGCCGCTACCACAAGGCAAGACTGCACAGCGATTTTGCTGTGCCCAAGCAATGACAGCCGCCAGTTCTTCCTGAGTATTCGGGTAAACGGTACAATCTATTTTCGTGTCAGGGGCAACTGCTTTTTCTACCCGTTCTTGCCAAAATTGCTCTGTATCTTGCCAGCGACAGATGCCAGCAGTCCCGACAATACTTTCTAATTCTTGTGTGCTTACGTAATTTTCGGTAGAAAAAGATTTCATGAAGGTTATCAGACGCCCGGTAAAAAAAATTATCAAAACAGTGCCTAAAACCATTAAATATTAATACGGGCCCGATATTCAAAACATGAACAAACAAATGTCTCAAAACCGAATTTCTCTGGGAATTACCGGTCTCAACGAAGTGATTGGCGGCGGCCTAATTTCTCAACGCTCTTATCTGGTGCGCGGCGGCCCGGGTACTGGCAAGACGACACTGGGCTTTCACTTTTTGGCAGCAGGTGTGGCTGTGGGAGAAACGCCCCTGTTTATTACTTTAGGAGAACCCGAAGCGCAATTGCGGGCCAATGCGGCAAGTCTCGGTTTTGATATGGAAGCGATGGCGTTCCTGGATTTGAGCCCATCGTCAGAATTCTTTACAGAAGTTCAGACTTATGACATTTTCTCCCCCTCCGAGGTTGAGCGAGAACCGACTACACAAAAGATTATTGAGCGAGTCCAAGCTGTCAAGCCACAACGGGTGTTTTTGGACGCAATCACTCAATTTCGCTACTTAGCTGCGGATGAGTTTCAGTTTCGCAAGCAAGTTTTGTCTTTTCTGCGGTTTTTGGTGGAAGGGGGGGCGACGGTGGTGTTTACCTCCGAGGGCACATCAAGTGCTCCCGACGACGATTTGCAGTTCATCAGCGACGGAGTAATTTATTTAGAACTATTGAAAGAAGGACGCGCCCTCTCTGTCACCAAGCTGCGAGGGTCCAACTTCCGCAGCGGCCGCCATTCGCTGCGCCTGACTCAGGCTGGTATGGAGGTATATCCGCGATTGCTGCCGGACAACTATCAACAGGATTTTGTTGCTGAAGCAATTTCTTCTGGGGTTCCAGAAATTGACGAACTACTGCACGGGGGACTGGAACGGGGGACTGTGACGGTGATTAGCGGGCCTAGCGGCGTGGGTAAAACGACGGTGGGCATTCAGTTTATGAAGGAAGCAGCAGGAAGGGGGGAGCGATCGGTAGTTTACATTTTTGAGGAGTCAACTTCTACTCTGCTGCAGCGCTGCGAATCAGTTAACATCCCGGTTGGGGCGATGATGGGGCAAGGAAGTCTTTCGGTGATACCCGTGGAACCTTTGCTGTACTCACCGGATCAGTTTGCCTGTATGGTTCGCCAGGAGGTGGAGCAGGAAAAGACGCGGATTGTGATGCTTGACAGTATTTCTGGCTATCAGCTTTCGATGCAGGGGCAAGATTTGGTAAATAATTTGCACGCTTTGTGCAAGTATCTGAAAAATATGGGAGTTACGGTTATCTTGATTAATGAGGTAGAAGCCATTAGCGGAGATTTTCGCCTGACCGAGATCGGGATTAGCTATTTGGCGGATAATCTTCTGTTTATACGCTATATGGAACGCCAACTGCATAATAGGACAGAAATCCGCAAGGGGATCGGAGTAATTAAAAAACGAGTCAGCAATTTCGAGAGAACTCTGCGAGAACTTGAGATTACTCGCTACGGCATCAAAGTCAGCAAACCGATAGGGGGGCTACGCGGCATTTTGAGTTCGGCGCCGGTGTGGATTGAGGGGGGAGCAGATGAAGATTGAATCGGGATTTGTCCTGCTGTTTTGGGGCAATTGCAGCTAATTTTGCAGTCGTGAATCTACTAATCAGTAGGGGCGCACCGCGCACCTCACCACTAGCTGTACTGCGCGCACCGCGCACCTCACCACTAGCCTAAGTCCTGGAAAACTTAAATATATTGGTAAATTTGTGTATTTTTCGACTTTTATAGCAGTTTTCACTTCTAGGAAATACAGTATGGGCAAAGGGCGCGGGGCCGTGTCCTGTGTCTGATCATCTGTACTTCACTCCACTGAAAACCCATGTAATCCATCGCCGAAAAGTAAGCTAATACCAGATAAAAAAAGAATCCGACTTTAGACAACCTCCCAACCCATATATAATCAGTCACTCCCCCTTCTAAAATCTAAACTCTAAACTCTAAAATGGTTATAACCCGTATTCACAGGAAGCTGATAAATGACTGGCACTTCAATAATTTTAGCCGTAGACCGCAATCAGCGCAACTTGGAACTATTAGCACAGTTTCTCAACAAAGAAGGATACCAGATGATCGCGGCTTATAACTTTGAAGATGTTGCACAAGCTATCAGTCAGCCTGCTAGGATCGGGATGGCTTTAGTAGATATTTCTGGTTTCGATCGCCGGATTTGGGAGTGCTGCGAACAACTGCGAAATCACCAAATCCCTTTTCTGATACTCTCGCCCAAACAAAGCGCTGCCATTCAGCACGAAAGCCTCTGCCACGGTGCTCGGAATATGTTGGTAAAACCTTTGATCGTTAGAGATTTGCTGGGAATTGTGCACAGCTTGCTAGGAGAACCTGCGTGAGTCAAATTTTATTGCTTGTCGAACAGAAAGAAAATCGCCGCTTGTTATTAGAATGGCTAGCAGTTTATTATGAGGTATTGCTGCCCAACTCAACAGATAGTGAGGATTTTTTACCATTTAATCAATCTTTTGACCTGGCTATAATTGACGGTCTTGCCCTGAAACGCCATTGGCAATGGGTTGCAGCCCAAAAACAGGCAGAACACCCGGTATGCTTGCCTTTTCTTTTGATTACATCCCGCTCGGATGTAGGGATGGCAACGCAATTTATTTGGCAAAGTATTGACGATTTGATTATCGCTCCGATCGAGAAGATAGAATTGCAAGCGCGGGTGGAGATTTTGCTGCGATCGCGCCAGTTGTCTTTAACTCTCAAATTGTCTCACGACCAACTCGATCGCACTCTGCAAACAGCCCAAGAACTCAACGAGATGAAAACATCTTTGCTGTACATGATTGCCCATGACGTTCGCAATCCTTTGAATTTCATCATCGGCACTACACAACTTCTTAGCAAGTACAAGTTGACATTAACAGAGGAGAAAACCCAAGAACTTCTAGACAAAACTCAAGCAGCAGCAAAAGGCATAGATTTGTTATTAGATGATGTGCTGCTGCTGGGGCGTGTTGAGTCTGGAAAAACCGGGTTTTCCTTGCTACCGATAGACTTAACAAAGTTTTGTAATGAGTTGGTAGGGGAATTTCAGAACAGCCTGAAGTTGAAACCTGAAAATGACCGGGTGACGCTGATTTTTGTAAATCACAATCCATCCGCGATGGCGTGTTTGGAGGTAAGCTTGCTCCGGCGCATTCTGGGGAATTTGCTGTCCAATGCTATTAAGTATTCTCCCCCTAATACCGAAGTAATCTTTGAATTAAAACTTACTGAAACCGAGGCGATCTTTTCGGTACTGGATGCAGGGATTGGCATACCTGTCGCCGACCAAGAACGGTTGTTTAATTCATTTTACCGGGCTAAAAATGTCGGTCGAATTCCCGGTACTGGACTGGGGCTGAGCATTGTTAAAAAATGCGTGGACTTGCACGGTGGCGAAATTACTTTGATAAGTGAAGAAGGCGTCGGCAGTACATTTACAGTAACGCTGCCGATCGCAAAACCTGGAAAAAAGCAAATCTCGCCTGCAACGCCTTAAACTAGATGCAGGCATTATATTGGGATATTCATCGATGAATTTCACGACCGGGTGAGGCTATACGTGGTAGTGTGACCATGAGATGTATCCTCAAAAAAGTGAAGAAAACTCTCGCTATTTTACAACGCCAGAATTTGAAGAACCCTTAACAACCGCTGGTCAACTGATGAAATTGAGCAGCGTCGTTCCAGGAGCGAGCGACGAGCGGGAGAATTGGCGATCGAGCTGCGACGAACGATCGCTATCGTAAAAAATGTTGAAGGCACCCAAAAATAATTAGATGCCCTACAAAACTTATCCCGAATTGCCAGACTTTATATTTCTGAAAAAAAGCGACCCAACAGCCGTCACATCTTAGATGATATGATGCTGATTTTAACACTTTAAAAATGGTTAATCAACTCTTTTCTGAATTATTGTCCGACTACAATCAATCAAGAGTTGAAGAGCGATCGCCTGAGCTTTCAGGCCCAGAGTCCAACTGTTCAACTATTAATGGTTGAAACCTGATGTTTCCAGGTTCAATTGGCACTTTTCTCCACCAAGCTGGCAACAAGAGCAGCCAAAACTTACCCAAAGACACAGAACGCTGCTCGCCAACAAAAACCAAGGGCAGGAGAGCCGCCACTCGTAAGACGGCTGAGAGGGCAAACACCCCTGGCAAGCCACCGAGATTGGTCAAAGTGGCGATAAAGCCACCAAGGGTGATTCCCATTGCCCCAGTGACACCAGGAACCGCCGCCGCGATCGCAAAGTAAAGGGACTGATTACGTAGTGGTGCCACCGACATCATCAGATTACCACTGCACAGGTCGATCGCCGCCCACGTGGCACCGCCGATGATGTGCAACAGGGGGAACCACACCCATATAAAAATTGGAGCCGTTCCAGCTTCTAGCCAGAGCAGAGGGGTCAGAGCCACCAAGATTCCCACTACTATCATGATCGGGCGGTTCCCAACCCGGTCAGCCAGTTTGCCCCAAAAAACCAGCAGCAGTAAGTTAGCACCTGCTCCTAAGCTGTTGTAGAGCGTTACCACACTGACATCTATACTTAGGTTATCCAGCAGATAGAGGTTAAAGAAGGGAGCGCTGACGTTAACGGCAAAGCTCCATAGAGCAGAGTAAAGCAAAAACTTTAAAAAATTGGGTTCCTTGAGAAAGCTAAAAATTGTCCCTATGGATGATTTTTCGCCTCTATCTGAATGCGTGACGTGTACAAGCTTTGGGTTCACATCGGTCATAAAGAACTGACAACCTAGACTGATGATGCCAAGCACAATTCCTAAAACCAAGATGGCACCGTAACCTTGGAGCCTTCCACCGGGCCAGTTCGATACCACTAGAGCCAGCAACGGCACACCAATGAGATTCGTCAAGCTGACAGCACTATTGCGAAAGCCAAAATACCGCCCGCGCAACCGCTGAGGTACTAAAACCGCCAACCAGCTCAAGAAGGAAGCACGACCTAAAGATTCTAAGACTTGAGTTACCCAGATGATTGCCAATGTCAACTGCACTAGCTGATGTCCAGCGAGCTGAAATGACCCTCCCAACCAAATGGCTGGCACGATAATCAGCCACAGCAGTCGCGACAGTCCGAAAATCCAGATGGAATACCAGTGGCGGCTCTGCAGTCGGTCTCCTATATAAGCTCCGAACGGTTGGAGCAGATTTACCAGTTGAGGAATGGAGGCGAGCATACCAATTTCGATTGGGCCAGCCCCTAAATCCAGCAAGAAATTACTGAGCAACGCGCCGCCGATGATGCTGTAAAAAAGCGTAGCGAAGACACTCTCCAAAGTTAGCGATCTGAGGCTTAACCGAGTTTCCGGTTTGGAAAATTTTAGAGGCGGATTGGTCAGAAGTACCGTCTCTGGTAAGGCTATATCCTCTTGGATTTCCTGAAGAGGGAGAGGATTCGTTCCTACTAAGCTGTAATCTTCTTCTTGTGTTTCGAGCATACTGGATAGCCAATAGATGAGCTGCTACGCAGCTTAATTGTATAATATAAGGTTAAGTATTTTAAGGAGCACAGCCATAGATGCAAGCTAAAAATCATTTCTCTCAAAAGCCAAAAGAAAGATTACTTAAATAAATTAGAAAAAATAAGAATGCCCAAATTCCCGAAATATTATTAATTATAATTATATAAAGAGCTAATTTTTTATATTTTTTGCGACATTAGGTTACTGGATTCTTCAGGATGAATCCTATAAAATAGAGAGCTTTTCAGATGAAAGAAGTCAAGGTTAGTTTCGGAAACCCACCTTTTATTATGAATAAAGGTTGCTAAAAATGAGAACCAAATCAAAGTTCTAAAGGAGCAAGAGCGTTAAACAAATTTTCTAGGATAAATCGCAGCAAAGATTGAGTTGCAAATATTAAACCTAATCGCGCTTGGGCGAGTTTTGGCTGTTCTATTTTAACTTCTCCCCAAATTCGGCACTGGCTGTAAAAAATCTGAAAGGCTTCGCTCAAACTATTGGCTAATTTGAAATAATTAACAGGTTTTTCGCGGTTTTTCACCTCAAAAGTAGGATATAAATTGTCTAGCACTGTTAACAGTTGCGATATTAAACGGCGTTCTGCTGGATGCACTAACCGCAGTCGATCGCCCTCGTCAATCCAAGGGATAGGATTTGGACTCGCCAGCGACCAAATTTCCGGGGCTGTAGTGACATCGGGCTGGGCGATCGCAATTATCCGATCGCGGTGAGCCATTCGCAGCAGGGAACAGCAGCGCGCGTGGCTGTATTGAATGGGAAACAGTCGATCGGCACACACAACAGAATCTAATATTTTAGATCCTGAAACTGGAAGGTTCGTTTGAGCTAAACGCTGCAACCAGACGGCTAAACCTGCATCAGTCAACTCCATCTCGATCATTCCCCCCGGCGCTACTTTAACGGCGAAATCTGGGTAGCACAGCGGTTCGAGTGTTTCGACCAACTCGGCGGCGATTGTCTGCGGTGTCTGCTGCCAAGTTTTAGCCAATTTCAGGGCGATCGCAGACACGTACAGCACCCGCGCGGTATCTTTACTTCGATTTAACGGAATTATTGCACCCTTCTCAATAAGCTTGTTATGGGCGGGCAGGATGCCCACCCCACAATCAAATTCACTCTTCGCTTCACAGGCATCTTGCCTGTTCTTGAAAAGGCTGCCACCTATGGGATTTAACGGAATTTGGGCCAGTGTTCCCTGCTGGGCGATCGCGCTTTGGAACATTGAAAGCAAGAAACACTTCACTGTAACTTCCGGGCACTGTGAGCTCTTTGCTGTATCCATATCGGCTCATCCTACCGTAAAAGCAACGATCCACTGTGACCGCTTGCACTTTTCTTGTACGTTAAACTGCGGATGTCAGGGATAGTCGATCGCCTCCCCCGGACGGGGCTAAATCGAATTAATCGGCTTTGTAGCGATTTTGGGGCTAAATATACAATTATTTCAGACAAATTTTTTGCTGATCTCTACCATTTTGATGTATTTTTTGCTACATTTAATTTTTCGGTAAAACACAGAAAAGTCAGCACAGTTAAGAAGCGTACAAGCTCGATCGGGGGTTGGTTATCTCACTTTGTATCGCACTGCTGGCAGAAACTGTTTGTCTCACTATTAAATATATCCCAGAGCCTCACTTATGCAATCAACTTCCACACCTCTAGAGACTATCGATCGACCTTTTATCACTTGGCAGCGAATTATCGACTGGGCCCAGGAACACTACCGCTGCCGGACTTTTAGCAAAGACGAGCGGATTCCCGCAAGGCCCGGACTGCTGTATTTAGTTCAGAAAGGTTCTGTGCGGCTCGTAGGTAGCGCTCAAGTTAGCGCTGCGGCGGCGAAGTCAAAATCCGTTGACAAAACTACAGAAGAAGCTTTCTTGGGCTTCGTCGGCGCTGGCCAGCCCTTTGAACTGGTTGCTCAGTCTCCGTTTACTCTCCAAGCTTACGCTCATGCCGATCAAACTCACGTAGTGTGGATGTACTGGCACGACTTGGATAATTGGCCTCACTTTCGTAGGGAAATTTTGGATGCGTTTCGCTACCAGCACCAGCGGAAACTTCTCTGGCTGAGCACTTTGGGACAGCGCCGGACGATCGACCGACTGTTGGGATTTCTCACTTTGTTGATCGAGGAGTTCGGCGAACCTTACGTAGGTGACGGCGAACCGGATGTGGTTCGGGGCTACCGCCTGCCTTGGGCCTTGACTCACGCTCAAATTGGTAGCGCCATCGGGTCAACGCGGGTGACTGTGACGCGCCTGATGGGTAAGTTGCGATCGAAAGGTTTGATTAATACTGAGGATGATAATTTAATCTGTTTGCCGGCTAAGTCTAACCCCCAAAAGACAAAAAACCAACAGCAGGACTTAGAAGATTCCCTGGAAGATTCCCTGGAAGATTCGCTGGAAGATTCCCTGGAAGATGAAGATTCCCTGGAAGATGAAGATTCTCTCGAAGAATCTGCATAAAATCCTGCGGGAAATTGCCAACAAACAGCGCCTCACTATTAGTTTTGGGCAGTCCCGCTCGATCGCTCGATAGTGTACGATGAATTGTGTAAACTTTTCCCGTTCTCGAAAGGTGCGACTGACAATGACCGATGACAAGCAAAAATCTTCAATCCCGAACAATCAGCAACGGGTGGTATTCTGCGACTTTGACGGCACGATAACTGTTGAAGAAACTTTTGTGGCAATGCTCAAGCATTTCGCACCGGAATTGTCGTCTCAACTAATGCCTGAAATATACGCTAGAAGGCTGAGTTTGCGATCGGGAGTGCGGCAGTTATTAGAGTCTATTCCCTCGCAATGTTACGGGGAAATTGTGGAATTTTCTAGGGGAAGGCTAATGCGGCCGGGATTGTTGGAATTGCTGGATTTTTTGGACGATAAAAAGGTAGATTTTGCGATCGTGTCCGGCGGTCTTCGGGTCATGGTAGAGACGGTAATGGGCGATTTGGTACACCGGGCGAGCGTTATTTACGCTGTGGATGTGGACGCTAGCGGCCCTCGGTTGCAAGTCAGTTCTGAGTTGGAAGGAGATGAGGAATTGGTGGCTAAGGTGCGGGTGATGGCGCAGCACCCGGCCGAAGAACAGGTGGCGATCGGAGATTCTCTGACGGATTTTAATATGGCTTTGCAGGCTTCGTCGGTGTTTGCGCGCGATCGGCTTGCCGAGTATCTAGACGAACAACAAAAGCCTTATACTAAATGGGATAATTTTTTTGATGTGTTGGAAAATTTGTCCCAAAAATGGAATTGAAACTATCGCCTTTCTCAGGTAATATAAATTCCGTTTGCATCGGTATTGTATGATGTTAAATTTTGTAGGGGCGGGTTCACCAACAATAATTGCCCATAATAAACAATATAATAAACCCGCCCCCGTGCAGATAAGTCCGATGCGACCGAATTTGATATAAGCTTTGCACGGATTACCATACGTTTAGATAGGCCAGCGCAACTCCTATTAAAGTAAAAAGTAGATTAAAAACTGAGGATTTGTAAAGAATGAGTGGCGATTTGAGATCGGATTTAATTGCAGCAGCCAAACATTTTTACGATCGCGGTTGGATGGTTGGGACTGCTGGCAATCTTTCAGCCCGCTTACCAGATGGCAGTTTTTGGATTACTGCTAGCGGCCGCGCCAAAGGGCAGTTAACTGAACAAGATTTTATCAGAATGAACTCAGAGGGGGCAATTGTCGAGCAACCTGTTGCCGACAGCCGCCCTTCGGCCGAAACCAGCATTCATTTAGCCGTTTACAATTGTTTTCCAGACGCTAAAGCTTGCTATCACGTGCACTCCATCGAGGCAAATTTAGTTTCTCGGCTAACCGCAGGAGATGCAGTGCCTTTACCCGCGATCGAAATGCTGAAAGGTTTGGGGGTGTGGGAGGAAAACCCGCAAGTGTCGATACCCCTCTTTACAAATTATTTAGAAGTCCCTAAGATAGCCAAGGAAATTTGCGAATTCTTTGCCATTTGTGCGCCCTCTGTACCCGCTTTGTTAATTCGCGATCACGGCATCACAGTCTGGGCAGACTCGCCAGCGGCAGCTTACAATTACGTAGAAATTGTAGAATACATTTTTCGCTATAAGATCGCAGCCCGCCCATTAAATTTAGATTGAAGATTTGGGATTTGAGATTGAGCGGTGCATGAATTCGGAATTATGTAGGTGCGCCCTAAGCAGCTTACGGCTATTACCGCTATGATTAGCCTCTCAAACCAATTTTTGTATCCCGGACTGTAGGAAACGAGCAAACATTCAGAAGAGGCAACAGTTATGGCTAAATATACCAGAATTTTATCCATAGATGGAGGCGGAATTAGAGGAATTATTCCCGCGCAAGTTTTAGTTAGCGTTGAGTCAAAGCTGCAACAAAAAAGTGGCAACCCAGATGCGAGAATAGCTGACTATTTTGATTTAATCGCGGGCACGAGTGCGGGAGGAATTTTAACTTGCATCTATTTGTGTCCCGATGCCGAAAATCCTAGCAGGCCTCGGTGGGCGGCCCAAGACGCTGTTAATTTTTCGATTAAGAGCGGCCGCGACGTTTTTCAGACTTCATTGTGGCAAAAAGTCAGATCTCTAGATGGTTTGAGAGATGAGAAATATCCCAGCGATCCCTTAGAAAAATTATTTTGGGAAAATTTTAGAGATTGCAAACTCAGCGAACTGCTAAAACCTTGTTTAATTTCCAGTTACGACATCGAAAGGAGAAAAGCTCACTTCTTCGATCAAATAGATGCTCAAAAATGTCCAGCAGAAGACTATTTTATTAGAGATATCGCCAGAGCAACATCGGCAGCTCCCTCTTATTTTGAGGTTTCTAAACTCTACTCTTTTAGCAACGAATGCTACGCTTTAATTGACGGGGGAGTCTTCGCAAACAATCCGGCACTTTGTGCCTATGCAGAAGTTAGAAATAAATTCACAATTCCTGACGATCGCTCCGACAAAGGCCCGACCGCAAAAGATATGGTAATTTTATCCTTGGGAACAGGAGAAGCTCAGAAAAAATTCGCCTACGAAAAAGTAAAAAATTGGGGTCAAGTTGAGTGGGTTGAGCCTTTGATTAATATCATGATGACGGGAGTAGCGGAAACTGTAAATTATCAACTAATTCAAATTTATGATGCGGTTGAAAGACCGAATCAATATTTGAGAATTACTCCCGATTTGAGCCACGAACAACCGCTGCCGATTGATGATGCCTCGGAAGATAAAATATCAGACCTGCTGAGAATTGGCAAGGAGCAAGCCGAAAAGAATAATGAACAGTTGGATAATTTTATTGACTTATTACTTGCGGAGTAGTCCTAGGGTTTGAGATTTTAGATTTTAGATTGGGAAATGAGTGATAATGACCACAGAATCAATCACTGCCAGTCTAAAGTCTAAAATGGTATAGGGCACCAACCGCAGGGCAAGCCGACTGAAAATATATGTTGACAAATCGTGCAATAATTGCTGTAGGATTGCCGAAAATCTCTATGTGGCAGTGCTTCGCCCTGTTTGCAATTAATCGCGAGCCCTCCGTCATTGGTTAAAAAATACCAAGAAAAGTACGATCGACATTTAGATGAAACCTTCAATAACAGGTGGTTTCAGCGGTTTTTTGTGACGTTGTTCCTGGGTGGCCAAGTGCTGCTACGCATACTCCAAGGCAAAATTGACCGCCGCAAAATCATGGAACATTTAGTAACAGTAGGCCTGGATTCTTTGCGATCCGTGCTGCTAATAGCCTTTTTTGGCGGCATGATTTTTACATTTCAATCAGCCAGAGAATTGGTGCGCTTTGGGGCGGTTGGGGCTATGGGAGGTGCATTTGCTGTGGCATTTTGTGGCGAACTAGCACCACTTTTAACGGCGGGCGTGGTGGCGGGACAAGTAGGTTCGGCCTTTGCGGCGGAGATAGGAGAAATGCAGGTGACGGAACAAATAGACGCCCTGTATATGTTAAGAACAAATCCGGTTGATTATTTAGTAGTGCCGAGGGTGATAGCTTGCTGCATCATGCTGCCGATTTTAACAATTTTTGCGGTAGCGGTGGGGATTTTGGGCGGGCTATTTGTAGCGGTTCATTTTTATAATTTGGAACCGTCGGTATTTTTGGAATCGGTGCGGACTTTTTTGGGGCCTGGGGATTTAGTAACTGTGGTGATTAAAAGTTTTATTTTTGGGTTAATAATTGCCCTTGTCGGTTGCGGTTGGGGATTGACGACAGTGGGCGGAGGGAAAGGAGTAGGCCAAGCTGCAACGGCCGCGGTTGTGACTTCGTGGGTGTTTATTTTTGTGGCCGATTTCTTTTTATCGCTGTTGATGTTTCAAGAGTTGGGGATTATGAGAAGTTGATAATCTTGGCGATTATGGCCGTAGTCAGGAGTCAAGATGCTTAAATATTAAGGGTTTGAACACTCATCAACCCGAGTGCCACCAGGATGGCTATAAAATAACAGGAATATTTTTTAAACCGCTGATGAACGCAAATAAACGCTGCTCAAATTGCATCAGCGTTCATCCGTCTTCATCCGCTGAACTCTGCGGTTTAAGACTCTCAACTTTAGATGGTAGATTGGAGAAAGGAGGGCGATACACTCGAATTGCCTCAATAGGAACTTTCCCATCTGTTTCGGGGACGATTTCGAGGATGTGTTTGGAGTTGCTCAAATTCTGAGCCAATGTTGTAGAATACTCGCGGCTTGAATCCGTAATTTGTGGAGGAACGTATGAATCAACAAACATTGGTCGCACCTGCCAGGAAATTTCAAAGCCTTTAGGCGTCGGTTTTTGAGAGTCTTCATAAGAATTTTTCAGCCACCAGTTTCTCGGTTCAATCACGACGCGGCCAGAGTTTGAGACAAACATTTCGTCGTTTGTACCGCTGCCGTCGTAACCTGTTTTAGAACCTACAACGTCAAATTTAAACTTGCTAGCGTCGCTGTTAATCTCAGTAATTATGGCTTTCCAATCTTCGACGATTAGCGGTTTTTGGCTGGATACTTGGATGATTGCCGGCCAACCGACGCCAAGAGTAACGCTAGGTCTGGTGATGCTGTAAAGTTCAGGAAATTCTGAGGGTTTTTTGCCGTCGATCGCAATTCTAGCAGACATTGCCTTGCCGTTGAAGGTTTTATCGGCGATCGCATCTATTCTATTTCCTTCAAATTCTAAAACCAACTTGCCATTTTGCCACTTAACATCGCTGCCAACCATATAGGTTTTCACTAAATCCTGCGGCGGTTGAGAAGAATTTGGCTTGTATCGCAGATGCGGTTTTATCAGAGCAGCTAGGAGAAAGTTTCCCCAATCGTTAAGGTGAATGCTGTCGCTCAATAGCTGTTGTGGCTGCAAGCGATTGTCTTTCAAATACCTGCGCCAAGGTTCGCGAATTTCTGCGATTTCACAGCCGTACTTATCGGCCAACTCCGGCAGCCATTTAGTAGAATGAGTGTTGTGCCATTCGTATCTTTTGACTGAATTTGGATCGTCGCTGTTGCCTGTCGGCATCCAGTCGATGTGGTCAGAATGCAAGAGTATTTCGCTAGCAGTGCGGCTGCGGACATTGGCAATTATGGCTTCGTAATCTTCACCACCTCCGTAGACGTGAAAAATTAGCAAGTCTGGATAAAAAGGATACAAATCGTGTTCGCTGGGACGGATTAAAATCGGTGCTGCAAATCCTCCGAGCGCCCGATTTTCCACAATTAAATCTGCATTGGGGAATCGCTGTCTCAAATCCTTCACTACATCTTGCCACCAATCTTGCTGAGTGATGGATTGACCGTAGAATAGGATACGCACTTGGCGGCGGTCTGTTGGAGTGCTAGCAGCAAGTAGCCCCATCGTCCTTTGAATCCTCGCTCCAAAAGTAGCACTATTTTCAATAGGAGCGGGTGGGGGGAATGGCGTATCGGCAGCTATTTTTTGGATGAGCGGAACTAACAGAAAGCTCAGACACAAAAAAAGCAGCCACAAGTAGCGATAAATCTTGGATTTTCTGCTATTTCCTTGGTGTTTTGCCATTGTTTTATTTTTCGCTGTCCGTTTCACTTCGCTCAAGGCGACTGTGGGATGAATGCTACGCCTCTAATCAGTAGCTGTAGCGTGCTTATGGGCGCACCTCACGAGTAGCTGTAGTGTAGGCTGTATGGAAATATATTACCAAATTGAGCGAGCCAAAAAGTGATATAATGCCTGCTAATTAATTGCAGGAGAGCGATCGCACGTCAAATGGATTACAAAACAGCCCGCAGTTTTCTGATCGACCAAGGAACCGCCCTGGAAACCAAGAAAAATCCCGACGCCTTCCTGATGCGTCTCAAACAAGGTCAACCCCCTGTACCCGGACAGGTGACATCGATTTTATTAGCTTTAAAAATATTGTTTGAAGGGCTGCAAGAATCTCCAATGCTCGATCGACAATTGATCTCGGCACTGCATTTACTGTCAGTAGAAGGTTTGCAGCAATTTGAAGCTGGACTCCGCAGAGGAGTTTCTTGGCCACCGCTGCTGAAGGAAGACTTAAATCGAATTGCGATCGCAGTCAAGAATATCTTTTCCGGTGTCTGGCAATAATTAGCTCGGCAACCACCGATCCCGATACCCACCGCCAGCCGACTCAATTTTTTTCTACATTTTTTTCTACAATTATTTGTAAAAATTTATGTTAAAATTGCTACATTTACCCTCGAATTGTGGCATCTTAATATAAGAATCAGTTCTCAAAAACAATTGGAGAAACTACTCATGAACACCGAAGAAAAAGCTAGACAACTAATTGCACGAGAAAGACAGCATAGCGAACATTTGCAAGACTCTATGCTCAACCGTTCCTCCCACGAGCTAGAAACACCTGGGGAGGGAATTGCTGAAGAAAAAGCCAGAGAATTAATGGCTCAAGAAAGGCAGCACAGCGAACACCTGCACGACTCTATGTTAAGCCGTTCCTCCCAAGAGGTAGAGGCATCGATCGCACCTGATGACACTGACAAATAAATTTTGTTAACACAATACTTACGGACAGATACCAAGAAACCTGGTTTTTATACCATTTTTCATACCATAACAAAGGGCTGTAAAAATGTTTGTGTATAAACAACCAGGTTTCTGAGTCCTGGAATAGTTCAGCACAGCAAAACTCTACTCAAATCGAGGAGAATTTTAGGTGCAATCAAAACAGCCCCTACTCGGTTGGCAGGCGCTATCACAAACATCCACGGGCCAAATATAGCAAGAGAAAATGCCAAGTTCTACTGCTCGCGAAAGCTTTCGAGGGATGCCAAAAGAGCTGGCAGTCCCGCTAGCGTGGCCGACACCAGAGCCTCATCTTTGTAAACTCGCGATCGCAGAATACGGGTACTTTTAGACGCAGAGGTGAAAGAGCCTCGCCGTTGGGAATTTTCGGTTTCAAGCCGCCCTAAATTTTTTGTTTCTCGCGTCACGCACAACATAGCAGTATCCTCGCAGTATCGTCAATTAATCCCTAAATATGCGCCCGTAAAATTTCTCACGGCTTGCTGTATGTTTCTATTATTACTCAGATAGGTAACAGAGATGAAACCATGAAATAATTATTCATGATAAACAGGGATCAACTTAAACTGCATCACAACTTTTATTAATTTGTTACAGGGCGGATTTGTTTAAGCCGATCGCCCCCAGAGACTCAGACACCAGCAACCAAAATCACCTATTTCACAGGAGGAACGCGGATCAATGATGCTAACTCTTAGTCCAGCAACAGTGATAAGTCAAATCAAGCCGACTGTCGAAATCTTGCGCGACGGAGACTACCGCTACCGAGACTCCTTTGCGATCGATCGACCTTTCAGAGAAATTCAATTTCGCAAACAAGACAGATACATCACCGGCAGCGATTCAGACAAACGCACCGGCAAAAGTTACTGCTTCCGTGGCATCCCCCAGCACAACAACATTATTAACATCACGGTAGCGATCGAAATTTCCCCAAAAACAGCACAGCAAACCGAGTGGAAATTAGCACCGGGAAACCCCATTAATTTCGACAGGCTTTATCCCCTGCAAGCTGGACCTGGATTAGAATTGTACAAATGTTTGACAGCATTTTTACCAAACTTGAAAGATTAGTTATTCGTTACTTATTAGTGGTTACTTCTTAATCGCTTTGGCTTGTTAATAACCAACAACATTCGTTAAGAGTTAACAGTCAACCGTCAACAGTCAAATGTCAACAGTCAACATTTAACTCGCTAAGCACCAGCATTTTCCAATTCTTCCCGCAGCATTTCCCGGTAGACTTTCGGCAAACGAGAACTCATAGAATTGTTCTCAATTCCATATCCCAAACTCGTCCAAGTTCCCGAAAGCATCCGCAATACCTCAGTTAATCTTTCCTGCCGCAACATCTCAGGAATATCAGCTTTCCAAAACTTGCGATCGCTCAACCAAGCATAAACCACAGCATCCTGATCTTCTGGTTCAAAACTGTAATCTTCCCAAAATAAAAAATTAGCACGACGGGCCTGATAGCGCTTCGCCTTCTCCTTCCAAGTCGAAGTCAGAAATTGATACCTGCCCGCAGCGGTAGTACACTTGCCTCGATTCGGGCCATTAACAATCTTCACGCACCAGTCAGGATGGCGGCTCAAATCTAATATATATTTGCCACCGTAAACAACGTGATAAGGTCGAGCAACATTCGACTCGCTAGCAGAAATAGTTCGCATCAGGGCTCGAATGTAAGGATCGCCGGTTTTCATAGCCAGCGGCGGAAATTTTCCCACCCCGCTTGCCGACTGCGACAACTGCTGATTTCCCCGCAAACTGTCAACCAAAAAAACACCGCCGCCAATCACAGCGCCGATTAAAAGTATAAATCCGAGGATTTGAATCTCCGATCGCCTCAGCAAACCTCTTTTTCGACGGCTCAATTTCTCAGCTTCCAGCAAGGTCATTTCCATTTCCGCCAATTCAACCCATTTTCGAGCCGCCCGCATCCGGCGCACCCGAAAATCGTATTGATATAGGGGGGCGGCTACCAGCGTTAGACTCGATAAAACCCCCGCCAATTTAATCAGCCAGAAATCTAATTCACCGGCTACCGCAACATTTGTCAGAGTAGATATTCCTGTTAGTAACTGAGCCGGATCGATCGATCGCGCTGGCCAATAAAAAATCGCAAGTTGCACCAACAGCGACAGATTAAAGGCAAAAAAAATCACTACAACAGCATTCAACCCTTCTCGCAAGTGCGATCGAATACCCGTATGCCGGCGCTTGAACTTGCGCGCAACGCGAAAGCGCCCCGGCAGCATAATTAGTAAGGGATTTAAGATTTTGACTGCTAAAAAGTGACAAACAAAAAACACAGGCAACTGAATCAGCCAAGCCGCCAGCAGTAGAGTCAGAAAGCCGATATCGTCGCTGACAAAAGGAATGCCCCTGCCAAGGACAAAACTAAAACTCTGAGCGAGAGCAAATGCCCTTAACCACGAAATCGGATAGGGGAACCAAGCTGGCCACTTGAGAGTTTTCATGCTGGGAGAGAGAAATTTCAACGGCGAATGGTAAAACTATTAAGATTTTGCCAGATTTGGCGATCGGAAAATTGCTGTAGGGTGCGTCAGCCCGAATCTTTGACCCAAATCACATCTTGCACCATTCTCGATAAGCCTTTTTTGGGCGGGCAGGATGCCCACCCCACAAGAAAATGCACTTTTTGTGGAACAGGCCGGAAAGCCTGTTCTTGACAATGGTGCAACATCTCAGATCCAAATCAAAGTGTTTTTGGTCTGACGCACCGAACCCAAGCGAGGCTAATTCAATCAAATCACACTGGCAAACAACTCCTCAAAACTCTTTTGCGGAGCCTCCGACTTCGCCACAATTTCCACAACCTTGTTGCGAGAAGCCGGCTGAAACAGCGCCTCCACGCACACTTGGGCTACCTTGGTGCGGGGAATGCTGCTCTCAAACATTTTGTCCGCACCAGTCATGACGATCGCATCTGAATTATCCTCATTTTTGAGACCGCCCGGACGGACGATCGTATAAGTCAAACCGCTTTTTTGCAAATACTCCTCGGCTTGCTTCTTCCAAACCAGAATCAGCCAGAACAAATTCAGCGGGTGAAAAAACTGAGAGACGCACAGAGAAGTCACAAGCACAAAATGCTCAATGCCCTTAGCCTTAGCTGCATCCACCAAATTTTTAGTACCTTCAAAATCCACCTTGTAAGGCGCTGTCGGGTCAAAACCAGGGGCCGCCCCTGTCGCACACAGCAATACCGTACTATCCCCGATGGCATCGCCCAGGGAAGTCGCATTTAATACATCCCCAGTCACTAACTCAGCCTCCGGTGGTAAAATTTGTCTAGCTGTGTCTAGATTTCGGACTAAGGCGCGCACGGGAATACCTCGCTTGACTAATTCTGCGACGATGCGGCGGCCAGTCTGACCTGTGGCTCCTGCTACAAATGCTTTCATAAGTCGAGTTATGCTGGATTAGGGTAAGTTTTGTTACTATCAATTTCTCAATTGTAGGGAGGAAACTCCCTTAACACATCCCCAACCGGATCGATTGGCGTGTATAACAGGAGAGCATACAATGAAGCAGGATTCCGCTGAATATCACACTGTTGAAGCTTCTGACGAAAATTACTACCCAGATGCGAGTTTCCGACAGCCGGAAAGTCAAAGCGCGGATGCAGGAGAGGAAGTTGAGCCGATTTGGTTTCACACGCATTTTGAAGACAGCATGGAGATGTACGCCGATGCGGAGACGGTGGCAAAGCATTTGAACAACCACAAGACTTGGTTTTGCCAGTGCGCTTCGCCGATGAAGGCCGAGCCGCTCGGAGAAAACGGCTATGATTTATTAATCGGGCGTTTTGGGGCTTTCGGCTACCGCGTTGAAGCGAGAATTGGTTTAGAGTTGCTGCCGCCTGACGCTGAAGGCTGCTATTTAATTAAGACTATTCCGGTTCCGGATTATACCTCGCCTGGGTATGAAGTGGATTTTCGATCGGCAATGAAGCTAGTGGAGATACCGTCTCAGGAGTTTGCCGCCGATTGGCCGAGCTCGGAACGTGCTAAGCTGCCGCCTGCGATTACCATTACTAGCTGGAAGCTGGATTTGGCTGTGGGGGTTTGCTTTCCCAAGTTTATTCGATCGATGTCTCAGCCTTTAATAGAAAAAACCGGCGATGCGCTTTTGGAAAAAATCATCAAACAAGTTAACCGGCGCTTGACTTATAAAACTCAGGTTGTTTTTCACGAAAGTTTGGGCATTCCTTTTCCGAAAAATCCTAAGAAACATTAACAATACTTACGCTCTAACATGTACTGCATTTAAATTGTATGTTAAGTGCGGCATCTCCTGCCCACCCCACAAGAGTAAAGATTTATTTTACTCTGCAATTTAAATGCGGATTAGCTTAACTCACATTTGTAGGGTGTGCACTGCACACCTTACTCATAAGTGCGATCGTCATAACTCATACCATTGTATATTTTAGAGTTGGGCGTGAGCGCTCAGTCGCACAATTTGAGGTTAAATTATTGGGAATAACTGATTGTGTATGGGTTGGGTTCACGAGGCTACAGTTGCTTTTTTGAAACTGATATCACTGTCTCCGGGTGCTTAGGGCGCGCCTTATGCCTATGTTTTTGAATCCAATACTTGCTTGAGCAGTTAATCCCAATCATCAAGTTATTGCTAATAAAATTTAAGGGTAAGGTCATGATTGCATTTGACATATAGCAATCCTTGCAGGAGTCGTAAATTTTTTACCCCACCCCAACCCTCCCCGAACCCGCTGGGAGTCCGTAAGAAATTCACAAATGACTTATGATTGCTATATGCTGATTTCTTATCATCGGAATTAGTTTTTATTATGGGTAAATTTAGCACAGGGTTGGACACAAGAGTTTCAAGTCAGATGCCATCAAGTTCGACAGCATTGTTATTAAAAGATTCTGCTTCTCTCATAATGCTTTCCCTCCTTATTGCCTCATGATTAAGCAGTGTAGCCGACGCAGTTCAAAGCGGGTTCCGATCGCCCTCCGAAACCAGCAAGTGTCTCAGATCACAAGACCGATCGATCGCCCTCACTGCCCAAAAACATAAAATTATGTCACCTTAAGTAAGGAGTTATAAAATAACTCTTGCCATATCCCTAGAAAGTTATGACAACGAAACTAAGAGCTAAACACACAGAGAAAATGGAGAGAGACTTGCACCAGTTGAGGGCAGACCAAGAACTGATTCTCAATCAAGTAGACAATGCGATCGCTCTGTTCGACTCGTCTGATTGCTTAGTTTTGTTTAACAAAAAATTGGCGGGAATCTGGGGACTGTCCCCAGAATGGCTGGAAACAAAGCCGAAGTGCCACTTGCTGTTTGCGGAAATTGTCGATCGGGGTTACTTGTCAGTTCAGCAGTGGCAAGAGTTTCAGCAAGCGCTCGAAAAATCTCAGCAGGAAAGTTTATCATTTTATTTCGAGCAATCCAATGCGGTTTGTTTGGAGGTGTGCGCCACGATTACCAACAGCGGCGGACGGCTGTTTACCTTTCGAGACGTTACGGTATACCAAAACTCCCAAGCTAGCTTGAACGCAGAAGTCAGGCGACTGAGATTTCTTTTAGGTTTAACCGAACGCCTGCAAAAGTCTGACAGTTTGCAAGAAATAGGTCAGTTTGCCCTCACCTATCTAGTAGAGGCAATGAATGCTGCTTTCGGAGATGTCAAGGTGATTAGCGGCAAGGGAAACGATCGGCAAGCGGCGGCGATTTCCAACCACATTTCTGGTCAATTTCTGGCTACTTACGGGGAACCAGTAGTCGCAGCAATGCAAGAATTGCTCGACCAAGGCATTCCCTACGGCATCGGTTTGCTGTGGGAAGTGGTGAAAACTGGTAAACCTTTGTTCGTAGAGGATTATGCCCAACATCCCAATGCCGTGCCGAAATTTCGGCATCCAGGAATTGGACAACTGGGCATTTTTCCGATCGCAGCCACCGACGGTACAATTATTGGCGTACTGACGCTGGAGTCCCGCAACGTCAAAAAACTGCAAACCGCCCTCAACCAAGAAGTGCTGGAGGCTGCTTGCCGGACTTTGGGGGCGGCGATCGAGCGGGCTCAGACACAAGAGAACTTGCGCCAAGTTAATGAAGAATTAGAGTATTCTTCTCAGTTGAAATCGGAGTTTTTAGCCTCGATGTCCCACGAATTGCGGACGCCTCTGAACAGCATTCTGGGCTTTTCTGACTTGCTGCTGCGGCAAACGGCGGGACAGTTGAGCGATCGACAAATCAACTATGTAGAACTGATCGAAAAAAGCGGCCAGCACTTGTTGCAGCTAATCAACGATATTCTCGATCTTTCTAAAATTGAAGCGGGGAAAGTAGAACTAAACTTACAGCCTGTTCGTGTTCAAGAACTCGCGACAGACTGTCTGAAAATGATGCAGCCACGGGCCGAGAAAAAGCGAATCGGTTTGTCTTTAGAACTCGACAACCGTATTACTAAAGTTTGGCTCGACGAACGGCGAGTGCGACAAATTGTGATTAATTTACTTTCCAATGCCATCAAATTTACCCCCGAACAGGGACAAGTTAAACTCAGCGGGCGTCTGGCCTACGGCAGCGAAATAGACGGCGACTACCGACCGGATTGTTCTCCTGTAAATGCCAGCACTCCTTATTTTTGTTTTGAGGTGAAAGACTCCGGCATCGGCATTCCTCAAGACCGCTGGCACTTGTTATTTCGACCTTTTCAACAGGTGGATTCTTCCCTAACTCGGAGGCACGAAGGTACAGGTTTGGGTTTGGCTTTGACTAAGCGTCTGGCAGAATTGCACGGGGGAACTGTTTCTTTTCAATCTGTTTGCGATCGGGGAAGTCTTTTCCGCGTTTGGCTGCCTTTGACGGAGATACGTCAACAGTTGGGAAACTTTGCTTCTTGTGCTTTGGATACCAAGTTAGTTCCTGCTTCTGCGATTGCTTTACCAATTGCCAGGAAGCGGATTTTGGTTGTCGAAGACCAGCCTTTTAACCAAATGTTAATTTCTGAGGTGATGGAATTGGAGGGGTACGGGGTAGAGATAATCGCAGATGGGAAGGCGATGGCCGATCGTATTCTCGCCGCCTCTGCAGCCCCGGAGTTGCTGCCGGATTTGATTTTGATGGACATTCAGTTGCCGGATGTTGACGGCTTTGAGTTGATGCGCCGAGTTAAAGCAGATCCTGTCTGGGATTCGGTACCGATGATTGCGGTGACGGCGATGGCGATGCCCGGTGACAGTGAGCGATGTTTGGAAGCTGGCGCTTCTGCTTATTTGAGCAAGCCACTGGATTTGAATTTGACGATCGCTACTGTCCGTTCTTTTCTTGGCTAACAATAATTATTTGCAGTTCCAGCACTGCCATTTATGATAATTGATAACAACAAAGGTTAAACTCAATAGTAGATAAATATCTATATGACTTGCCCGCACTTGCCTCCGAAAGCCTGTTCCTACGAAAAATATCGAGTTTAGTAAGGAGAAATATACCAATCAACCCGTTTTCGAGCTTCCCCACGCGCAACTCCCGAGCTAAATTCAATATATTATATCATATTCCATGTCAAACAAGTCGCCCTGCATCATGTTGGTTGATGACGAGCCAGCTAATCTGACTTTACTGGAAGAGTTATTGCACCTGAAAGGATACGCTACAGTATCAGCGCTATCTGGCCATGAAGCGCTCTCCCTTGCCCGCGCCTCTCGACCCGATTTAATTTTACTAGATATTATGATGCCGGAGATGGACGGTTTTGATGTGTGCGAGATCCTGCGGAAGGATACGGCATTGCAAACTGTACCGGTGATTTTTTTGACGGCCCTCGATGACGATATGTCTCGCATCAAAGGGTTAGAAATGATGGCTGATGATTATTTGACAAAGCCTTTTAACAGTCGTTTGTTGCTGGCGAAAGTGGAAAATATTTTGCAGTTGAGTCAAATGCGATCGCAAGCTGTATCTTCCCTATTCAACCAGCAAGTCAGAGAGCAAAGCAAACGCCAAATCGCCGCAGCTTGGGAAGCCAACGAATATCTTTCAGAAAAATTTCAGCTATTTGTGCCAGAGCAAATTCTGGAGCGAATTGCGCCGCAAGGAATAGAATCTATTCAGTTGGGCAATGCCACAGAAGAAGAGCTGACTGTTTTATTTTGTGACATTCGCGGGTTTACTGCGATCGCTGAATCTCAACAAGCTCGCGAGACTTTTGAATGGTTGAACGCTTTTTTTACTAAAATGAACGAGTGCATAACGTCTCACGGCGGGTTTATTGACAAATACCTAGGCGATGCAATCATGGCAGTATTTGACAAGCCAAATTCTCACGCCATGGATGCGATCGAAGCCGCAGTAGCAATGCAAGAAACTTTGCAAGAATTTAATGCCAGTCGCCACCAATACAATTTAGAATCTCCCGTCAATATTGGTACGGGAATTAACACAGGTATCGGCATGATCGGCACTTTAGGTTCCGATCGCCGCATGGACTCTACAGTCATCGGCGATGTGGTAAATACAGCTTCTCGGTTAGAAAATTTAACTAAAATATACGGCTGCCAAATTATTGTTAGCGAAAATGCGATCGTTCATGCGAGAGAATTTCTAAATGGCATAAGTTCCAACTCCCACTCAAAAGAAAGTCTATTATTAAAGTGCGACTTAGAAGTGGAAACACAGGAGAGTATTATTTCTACTTCTGGGGCGACGGCTGCTGACAGCCATTTGCCCCGCAACAATTATTACTATCGCTGGATCGATCGAGTAACCCCGCGCGGCAAGCAGGAAGCTATTGAAATCTACGAAATCTGGGCAGCCTCCTGTCCAGACTCTGAGGCAAAGCAGCTTACCCAGAGTTTATTTGACAAAGGCATTCAAGGATGGCAATCCGAAAGATTTGTCGCAGCCTTGGGGTATTTTCAGCAACTAATCGAACAAAACCCTGCTGATACAGTCGTCAGTTTTTATATAAATCGCTGCCAGGAAAAACTAGGTTTTCTACCTGCAAATAGCAGTTCGATTTAACGTTTAGGGCGGGCTTGAAGCCCACCCCACAATAGTTAATACCTATTGAAAAAGTCGATCACTATCCTGCATTGCATCTGCGTTGCGTCTGTGCTTTCCCTATCAATGAAAGATTTATGCAATAGGTCTACTCTAATTGGAGTTAGCGGGACTTAAACAAAAAATAGGATACAGCGGTTCCCGCTGTTATGAAGTACAGTAGCAACAATTAGCAAACCAATTTCTTAAATGTTGAGGATTGATTAAGTTCAGGGCAACGGCAATTATTTGATCGATCATGGACGTAGTAGTTGGAGCGAACATACGCAAAAAAGATTTTAGTTGCGACCACCAAAGTTATATTGGGTTAAAAGTATCGGCTCAATAAGTCGGGGTAACAGTTAATCTAGTTGCCAAGACAAGCCCAAGGGATGAAGAGAAAACTTGGAGCGAATAATAGTAGAGAGAGAGCGAATAACTCCAAGTTGAGAAATTCGGTCACGCACATAATCGAAAAAACTGATTCCCAACTGACGAGTAGTAGCCACAAGAGACATAAAAGTATCCCAAGCCCTCGTACCCTCAATCGTTTGAGTTGCATAGCTAATATTACGTCGCTGCACCATAGTTCTGGTGGCTAACTCAGCCGGATTATTGTGTAAAGGTAATTCAGGATGCTCCAAAACTCTGAGCAACTCGAATGCTTTTGTCGCAGTTAATTGTTTGCGTTCATCCAACAATTCATAGCCACTCGGAGTTTCAAAAAGCAGCCGAAATTTAGCCTTTAAAGGCTGTGCAGCTTCGGGACTGGGAGCGTCTTTGTAAGCTAATAATTCCCGATAATAATCCCAAAAATCTTCGATAAACTGCCCTAAAATTACTTGATGGCAAGCGAATACCGGGCTTAACTTCTTGTAATGTCTTCCCTCGTGTACCCAACATAACGCTCGCTCGGCAGTGATTAACTTGAATTGCGGAGCATCATCACAACAGAGGGTTTGTACGACTGGGCAATCTGTTTGCTGATGATAGAAAGCAATAGCTGCTGCTTCCCTAATCCGGGTAACTTGTTGCTCGCCCAGTTTGGGTACATACTTATTGAGTAGGTGATTCAACTGTGCATCACTCAACACAGTTCCTTGGGGTAATAGCTGGAGAGCATTCTGCCATTTAGTCGGGATTTTGAAGTCCCCAATTAGTGAGAATGTCAGTGGATTCAGAATAAATTTTAGTTCTCGTCCGGGCTGTAATCCTTTGATTACCGTCAATCTATCTTTATTAGCTGTTGTGAAGTAGACTGTATATAAAGGGTTGCAGATGATATTGGTGGTATGGTTGACTCCACCTACACGCGCGCCAGTTTGGTCGAAGTGTTGCCAAGGACTACTCGCTAGTCCTGAATTAAGCTGTTGTGCCTTTAAATAGGGTATAATAAAAAATGAGTTTAGTCAATCTCTACAAAAATGCCAGCTAAAAACC
>NZ_JAUBQH010000048.1:0-50706 GCF_036701145.1 Microcoleus sp. Pol17C6 | reverse complement strand
AGTGTTTCTTCGGCTTTCTTTAGTTTTGGTAAAAAGGCATTGAGTGCTGACTGACCAAGGCTTTTACCCGTTTCTTTATAAGTCTCAATTGACTTATTTAGACCATAGTTCCACCACCATCTGGCACAGCCAAAGTGCTGAGACAGTAGGGCTTGTTGCTCTACTGTTGGATAAAGTCGAACCTTGATGGCAGTATGCAGCATTTCATTACCTCCTTACTGTATTATACATATTCCAGTAAAATATCTACAAAAATAAAGATTTGGAGATTTCCGTACCTACAATGTCCCTGCCTTTCATCCCGCCGAAGACACTGGGTACAGTTATAGCGGGGGACAACAGGAGCGAGGAGTTAAAATTAGATTAATATTGGAAATAATAGTATTGGTTCCAATTTCATTCCCCAACAGCTTTCGTTGGGGCTTTCCAAACATCCCGCGAGGTTCTATGACGGCTCAGGTCTTGATTGAAAAGAAAAAGTTAGAAAAACCGCCCCTAACAATACACACATTAGGCGATCGCGTCCTGCGGCAGCCAGCCAAGCGCGTCAAAAGCGTCGATGCAGAAATTCGGCAGCTAGTCCGAGAAATGCTGCAAACCATGTACAGTGCCGACGGTATCGGTTTGGCAGCCCCCCAAGTCGGAGTCCACAAACAAGTAATTGTCCTCGACTGTGACCCGGAAAACCCCGCCACACCCCCAATTGTTTTGATCAACCCCACCATCAAAAGTAGCAGCGGCGATATTTGCATCTTGCAAGAAGGGTGTTTGAGCATTCCGGGAGTTTATTTAGAAGTCAAACGCCCAGAAGTCATTGAAGTATCCTACCGCGACGAATACGGCCGCCCACAAACCCTGATAGCAACAGAGTTACTGTCGAGGGCAATTCAGCACGAAATGGATCACCTCAACGGAGTGCTGTTTGTAGACAGAGTAGAAAACAAGCTGGCACTGAATGAAGCATTAGTCAAGCATAAATTTTCGCCAAAGGCAGTAAAATCAGTATGATGGCAGGAACTCCGAAAAGTGGTTTACTCTTAGCTCTTTCGTGCATCACTGCGATCGCGGCAGTCGGCTCGATCTTTGAGCTGTCATCGGGAGAAGCTCAACTTGGCAATTTAGTCACGGGCATCATCCTCGCCTTGAGCGTACCGCTAACTGGCATATTTTTCTATGCAGCCGTTCAGGATGCCAGGGCAAATCTATAAGCAGAGTGATTAGTCATTAGTCATTAGTCAGCAGTTATTAGTAATTAGTAATTAGTAATTAGTCAGCAGCTAACAACCAATAACTGTGGAATAAAGACTGCTCAAAAATAACATCAGCTAACAGCTCGCGAGCTCATGACCAATGACTAATGACTAATGACTAATGACTCATAACTCATGACTAATGAAATCGGATTTCTGCGACAAGTGCCAGCCAAAGACGCTCTAGGAACCCCAGTATCCAAGTACCAACTTTCTGAAGAAGGGGAATTGCTCATCGGACGCGATCGCAATTGTCAAATAGCTTTAGAGTCGATCGGTCACGGCATGGTTTCCCGTCGCCACGCCATGATCCGTCCCCTAACTCAGGGTACTTTGACGAGATGGGAAATTTGCGACCTCAACAGCGCTAACGGAACTTATATCAACGGAAAAAAGCTCTCTGGCTGCCAAACTTTAGAAACAGGCGATCGCATCAGTCTCGGCCTTGACGGCCCTGAATTTATATTTGAATCTCCCGTAACCCCTTACCAAAATCAACCCGGATTAAGAGCACCACAAACAGGCAATTTTGCGGCTAGCGAAAAAGATGCTCTCACTTTAACTCAATTATTCCCCATCGCCTCGACGGGCAAACAATTAAGCCAAAAAGCTTACTTATATCCAGGTATTGCCACAGTTATTGTTGTCGTGTCGATGTTTGTCGCCGTTGGCAATTCTGCAGCGTTCAACTTGCTGCTGTCAGCTTACCTCGCCGGTGCGGCTTACTACTTTATCTATCAACTGTGCGGCAAACACAAACCGTGGTGGGTATTGCTTGGTTCGGCTTTAGCTACTGTCCTGATTGTGATCAGCCCCCTATTGATTGGATTTATATTAGTATTTAGAGAAATTTTGCCCGGTCGCCTGCCAGCCGAAGGCGAAGCAATCAGTTTTTTGCCTTTTTTGACCAGAATGTTTTTCGGGGCGGGTCTAATGGAAGAATTGCTGAAAGCCCTGCCCGTTTTGGGAG
Organism: Microcoleus sp. Pol17C6; assembly: GCF_036701145.1. Lineage (NCBI taxonomy): Bacteria > Bacillati > Cyanobacteriota > Cyanophyceae > Oscillatoriales > Microcoleaceae > Microcoleus > Microcoleus sp. Pol17C6. Next base: position 48,486 of record NZ_JAUBQH010000048.1, on the reverse strand, counting down.
CGATGTTGCTGGGAAATTGGCTGCGAAATCCGTGGCGCGATCGAATCGGCGTTTGGGAACCTTTAGACGGAATTCTGTTAGGAAGTGCCTCGGCAGTCGGCTTTACACTGTTAGAAACTCTGGGACAGTACGTTCCCAATGTCATCCAAAATGTCACCCTGCAAGCAGGGCCCGACGCCGGACAATTAGTAGGATTGCAGTTGCTAATTCCCCGCATTTTGGGTTCCGCCGCCGGACACATGGCTTACAGCGGCTATTTGGGATATTTTATCGGTTTGAGCGCCCTCAAACCCAGGAAGCGCTGGCCTATTTTGGGCGTAGGTTATTTCAGCGCTTCGGCACTTCACGCTTTGTGGAATGCGTCAGGAGCAGCCAGCGTACTTTTGCTGGCGTTGGTGGGAGTTTTGTCCTATGCGTTTTTGGTAGCCGCGATTTTGAAAGCCAGAGCTCTTTCTCCGAATCGGGAGCAAAATTTTGCAACTCGAATATTCTTGGAAAAGTGACTTCTGAGTGCTTAATTGTTGATGTGCCAGGGCACCTCAAGCTGCCATTTTTTTCTTGTGTTTTAACCAGCTTAAACCTGCCAATGCTAAAGCTGCCGCCCCAGCAGTGAGAGGTTCGGGAACTGGTTCGGCTTCGGTATTCACTAGGGTGTAAGAAACATCAGAGTACCCCCACCCTCTAGAGTATGGAATATAGCTATCGACGATGAGCAATCCATCGTCTATATATGATTGATAGTTCATGTATCTGTACACAGTCTCGTGACTCCACGAGAAATATCTCAATCCCATAGACCAAGATTCGTAGCTCTCATACACCCAGTAAAAAGGCCCTCCTGGTTCGTCTGGAGGACTGATATATTCATTCATCACACTGTAGCCGCCACTTGCATACAGTCCGCGAAAAGCTCCTTGCTCAAAAGAAGCTGTAGCCCCTGCCAAATTGTAATCTTTTTCCCATCGTTCCAATCTTCCCTCGGAAACGGCAATTTCTTCAAATCCTATTCCTGTAAGCGAGGAGTTATTCAACTTAAAAAAACCGCTAGCTGTACTACCATTGTCCACATCGAAATTGTAGGTAAGTACGGCGGCTTGTACTTTGTCAACTTCTACCAATGACACGGCTGAAAACAAACTTAAAATGGTGCTAGCGATCGCACTTCCTAATCTGGGCCTTAGTTTGTGACTCATTGTTTTTTTTATTAATGTTTACCTAACAATACTTCGGACTGTTTTTGATTGCCAAGCGTATAATATGGGTTTCAAGGCGATGCTGCCATCGAGCTACCAACGGAAAATCGATTGTTTCAGACTAGGAACTAAAAACAGTCGGGACTATTGACGTAAGTCTAGTCTATTTGAGTGAGCGATCGCCCGTAATTATCCGCATTCTTAAAGTAAATTTTTTTGAAGTCAAAGATTGCCGAATGTAAACAACCGAGCTAATACGGATGCGTCACCTGTTGTAATTGTATAATTTATGACTTTCACTATTACTTTTGAACACAAACTAGAAAAATATTTGATCGTAATCGCCAAATATTCCGACGGGTTTGTGTTCTGGCGATGCAGCAGGCGATCGTCCCGCTTTGCATACACATTTAAAAATTTTTGTCAATACGCAATTTCCAGACATTTGACCCCTGTATTCTACCCTTGTGTATGACTAGCTTCTGCTTAATTGCCTGATGCGATAATCGCAACTGAACTTAGAAATTCTTCACAAATAGTTTGACTGTGGTACTATCTGGATGGCTGTGAGTAGCTGAGGGAAGCCAAGGGGCTTGATTCCTGTGGTGGTGGAGGAGAATCCAGGAGTGCTAGATAGGATGTCATTGGGATACGCAAACGTTTTCGCCCAGCGAAGTCAACCTGAACCCCTCCGCATTGGGGTGATTGGGGTTGGCAATATGGGCCAGCATCACACGCGAGTTCTGAGCTTGCTAAAAGATATCGAACTCGTGGGTGTTGCAGACATAAATGTAGAGCGGGGAATAGATGTAGCAAGCAAATACCGGGTTCGCTTCTTTGAAGACTACCGAGATTTGCTCGCCCACGTAGATGCAGTTTGCGTCGCCGTTCCAACTCGCCTGCATCACCCTGTGGGGATGTCTTGTCTCCAAGCGGGTGTTCACGTTTTAATTGAAAAGCCGATCGCGGCTAGCATTGCCGAAGCCGAATCTTTGGTCAACGCGGCTGCTGAGGCCCACCGGATTTTACAAGTGGGTCACATCGAGCGCTTCAATCCAGCTTTTCAGGAACTCGGCAAAGTGCTGAAAACTGAAGAGTTACTGGCATTGGAAGCTCACCGGATGAGTCCCTATTCCCAGCGGGCTAACGACGTATCGGTAGTTTTGGATTTAATGATCCACGACATCGACTTGCTTTTGGAATTGGCAGATTCCCAAGTGGTGAAGCTGACGGCCAGCGGCAGCAGGGCCTCAGATTCAGGTTATTTAGACTACGTGACAGCGACGTTGAACTTTGCTAACGGCATTGTCGCCACCCTGACTGCCAGTAAGGTGACGCACCGCAAACTCCGTTCAATCGTGGCTCACTGCAAGAATTCTCTGACAGAGGCAGATTTTCTCAACAACGAAATCTTGATTCACCGACAAACAACCGCCAATTACGTGACGGATTACGGTCAGGTGCTATACCGTCAAGATGGGTTGATAGAGAAAGTTTACACCAGCAATATTGAACCGCTCCACGCCGAATTGGAGCATTTTATTAATTGCGTGCGGGGTGGAAATCAGCCTTCTGTCGGAGGAGAACAAGCTCTCAAAGCTCTGCGGCTTGCGAGTGTGATAGAGCAAATGGCTCTCGACGGTCAAGCTTGGTATCCGAAAGAGCTAGAGTCTACTTTGCAAGTTAGCTAAATCGAGACAAATCCTGTCGTTTCCGGGTGCTTTTACAGTTTGGGTTTGTTGTTCGTTGAAGACGGTAACTGTTCCCATGCAACCGGATTCGATATCAGTCGATTTGAGATTGGACAATTCGGCGTGAGAAGTTCGGCGAGCGCGTGCGTGGAGTTGCGCTCAGTCGAACGATTTTAGGCTTTAGATTGACTCTGCAGATGAATCTGGGGGCTTGAACTAAGGTTTCAACTTTTTTGCTCTCGACAACAGGAGTCGTGGGCAAGTATCCGTCTTTAGGTGAAGTCACGATTTATGCCAAAAAAGAGCGACTATTTGACGACTGATGGTTTTGCTAACTAGCTGATTTCCTTGAGGACTCAGGTGAATGCTGTCTCGATACAAAGTTGGAAATTCGGCCGCACAATTGAAAATGGGAAGAAAATCTATGTAAGTAATTTTCTCTGTTTCTACGAGTTCGGCGAGACGCGCTCTAGCTTTGACTTCCCAGTCGCGAGGGCCCGGGCCGCCGAGTTCGCCTCGCTTGGGCGTGACGGCTAGCAAAAACTCGACGTTGGCGGATACAGCTATTTTCTGGATTTGGCGAATAGCTTCTAAGTTGCAGCCTACTACATCGCCGCTTGTGGCTCTGGGTGCTGCCAATTGGGGAGTTGGCACGGCAGGTAGCAGGTAGCGGCTCAATAACTCTAGCGTAGCCGATCGGGGTTTGTGATCCGGGTAAGATCGATCGCGACCCACAACCAGAGGACAAGGAGCCGATGCAAAAAAATCGTCCGTATTGAGCAGCAACACCACAGCATTTGCCCCAAAAACACCGAACCGCTTGGCGTAAGCAAGTTGATTCCTCGGCCCCCAAGAATTGGCTGAGGCGTTGAGAACTTCAAAATTTAAATAGTTGACTTGTGAACCTAATTGTGGAGTGCTCGCCAGATTCTGTACTTGCAGTCTCAAATTCCGAGCCATAATTTCGGAGATGGTATCTGTCTGATGTGTCCACCAACCGCCGTTGGCGACAGAATCTCCCAACAGCAAGACGCGCAGAGTTTCTGGAGGGGGTATCGGGGCGATCGCTGGGCTACGCATCGAATACTCGTTAATCTCAATGCGGTTGCCCAAGCGACGCACCTTCTGGTTGGGCGCCAACAAATAGCCGCACTCGGCATCGGCAATATAAATCAAGGGATTACCAAAACCCAGCAGCACCCGCAGCAGCACTTCGATTGCCGCCCCCAATCCTGCGGTGACAGCCAAAATTATGAGAACAAGTTTCACCACTTAACCTCGATAGAGAAGGATAAACCCCTGCCGACACCAAGGTATAAAAAAGAATGCAACTGCTGTCAAGCTTTCAACCCCGATTGTAGTCAGTCGATTTTAGATTAAAGATTAAAGCATTGACTCTACAGATGAATCTGGGATATCTCGCTAAAATCTAAACTTTTTTGCTTTCCAGGACTCCTGTCTAGAAGCAAGTATCCGTCTTTAAGTGAGGTGAGTAGGTCGCCTATGTAAAATCTAAAATCTAAAATCTAAAATCTAAACTGTTATGGCTGCGGGGTTTGAGCAACTTGGCGACCCGATTAAGTCAACCGAATCGCCCCCGTGGATATAGAATTCTAGAATATACCGTCAAAATCCGCCGTCAGCCGTCAGTGAACTTGGTGGTTTCAGGAAAATCCGTGGACTTAAAACAAATATTCAAAACGCCGAATCCCATAATCGGTGTCGTACATTTACAGCCTTTGCCAACTTCTCCCCGCTGGGGCGGAAACCTCAAAGCTATTATCGGAAGAGCCGAGCAAGAGGCTACAGCGCTGGCTTCTGGTGGCGCAAACGGTATCATTGTCGAGAACTTTTTCGACGCTCCTTTTGCCAAAGACAGCGTAGATCCGGCTGTGGTAAGTGCCATGACTCTGGTAGTCGAGAGGCTAACAAATCTCGTGACGCTGCCGATCGGCGTTAACGTGCTGCGAAACGACGCTCAAAGCGCGATCGCCATCGCCTCCTGCACAGGAGCTCAATTCATCCGCGTCAACGTCCTTAACGGCATCATGGCTACAGACCAAGGCTTAATTGAAGGCCAAGCTCACCAGCTTCTGCGCTACCGCCGGGAATTGGGCAGCGATGTCAAAATATTAGCAGACGTGTTAGTCAAGCACGGGCGACCCCTAGGCAGCCCGAACTTGACCACAGCCGTCCAAGAGACGATCGGGCGAGCTTTAGCCGACGCCGTAATCCTTTCCGGCTGGACAACTGGTAGCCCTCCCAATCTCGAAGACTTAGAACTTGCGAGTGCAGCAGCGGCGGGAATTCCTGTTTTCATCGGCAGCGGCGCCTCGTGGGAAAACATTTCCACCCTCATGCAGGCCGCTGACGGCGTAATCGTATCGAGTTCCCTGAAACGAAACGGCCGCATCGAGCAGCCTATAGATCCGATCCGCGTCAGTCAGTTTGTAGAAGCCGCCCGCCGCAGCTTGTCACAGAAAGAGCGCGAACAGGAAAATAGAGATGCTAATGGCTCAAGAGGGCCAACACCGGAACCGGGCAAAGTCACAAGTAAAACGTAAAATAGGAAGGGGTAATGGGTAATCGGTAATAGCTGCAAATGAAGAGCTAACAGTGAAAAAAGAACACTTATCAATCACCAATTCCCAATTTCTTTGATTCACGACACGGAAGTCACGGATACATGGATAGATTTCTTTTCTCTGACTTCTGACTTCTTCCCTCAACATCCATCCGTTAAATCCGTTAAAACCCTTACCTTGCTAGTTGCCCAAATTCCTTATTCTTTCAACGTCCCAATTATCAATTACCAAATCAAAAAATGATTCGCCGACGTTCAACCCCTTGGATTCATCGCTGGTCTAGGACTGTGATGGCAGCGATCGCAGCCATAGGCGTCGTAGAAACGGCCTATCTCACGATCGCTAAATTCACCAATGGCTCGGTCATTTGTCCCACCAGCGGCTGCGACAAAGTTCTTAACAGTCCCTACGCTACACTCTTTGGCACAGTGCCTTTAAGTTTGTTAGGTTGTCTGGCTTACCTGAGCATAGCAATCCTGGCATTGGCTCCCAAAGCGGTAAATCCCGCCACCAATAAAGGACTGCACTCTCAACTAGAAAAAAACACTTGGCAAGCGCTATTTATCATCACTGCTGCGATGGTAATTTTCAGCAGCTATTTGATGTATTTGATGGCTTTTGAAATTCAGGAACTGTGCATTTACTGCATCACTTCTGCCTTATTTTCGCTGTCGCTGTTTGTGCTGGTGCTAGTCGGGCGCGAGTGGGAAGATATCGGACAGTTGGTGTTTACAGGCATTTTGGTGGCAATGGTGAGTTCGATCGGCGCCTTGGGACTTTATAACAGTGTCAACTCACCTGCTCCTACTGTCTCTACCCCCGGACTTGCAGCCCCTGCCGTCACTACAACCTCCGGCCCGGCACAAATTGCTTTGGCCCGCCACCTCCGACAAATCGGCGCTAAAGAGTACGGCGCTTACTGGTGTCCCCACTGCCACGACCAAAAAATGCTGTTCGGCAAAGAAGCAGCCAAAATAATTGATTATTTTGAATGCGATCCCAGGGGGCAAAATTCCCGCGCTGAAATTTGCCAAGCTGCTGCTGCAAATGTTAAAGGTTTCCCGACTTGGGAGATTAATGGTCAGTTTTATGCGGGGACACAATCTTTGGATAAACTCGCTGATTTATCGGGCTACACCGGTCCGCGCAACTTTCAAAACTAACAGTAAATTGGGAGATGTTAGATGACAGATTTTAGATTGATGGGCAGGAAATATCCTGGCTTTTAACTTAGTTTATCGTTGGCTCGTGCTGCGAAATCAATCTAAAATCCTGCATCTATAATCAATAAAAAAATAGTAAAAATTAGTTAGAACGAAAAAAAATAAAACAAGTTGTGGGTCTCTACTATTTAGATGGGCGAATAACTACTAAAAATTTTACATAAAAATGCAAGAAACCGGGTTTCTGCTTCCAGAAGGATTGTTGAAATGACATATTTTGGTTGCGAAACCCGGTTTCTACTCTTGCAGCCCCCTCGCACCGAAAAACCAAAAAATTGGAAAATCTAAAATCTAAAATCTAAAATCTAAAATCTAAAATCGACTCGCCCGCACCGAAAAACCAAAAAATTGGATAATCTAAAATCTAAAATCGACTGAGCCGATCGCCCTGGAGATGTAAAACCTATAGGTAGTAGTAGTTTAGAGGCTCAAAGGGCGAGGCCCAAATCCCCAAAATATGCTAAAAACTATCAAAAAATGGGTCGATCGAGAACGCCGAGTATTGATTACTGCGAGTGCCGTTGCTAGTACGGTGATTGTAATGCGCTGGTTCGGATTTTTTCAGGTGTGGGAATGGGCTGCTTTCGACCAGTTTGTGCGCTGGCGGCCGGCCGAACCCATTGACTCGCGCATCGTCATTGTAGAAATTAAGGAAGCTGACTTGCAAAAATACGGCTACCCAATTTCGGATGCTGTATTGGCCCAATTGCTGCAAAAATTGCACGCTGGCAAGCCGCGGGCGATCGGCCTCGACGTTTACCGAGATTTGCCAACTCAACCGGGTAACGCCGAATTGGTCAACTCTTTTAAAAATATTCCCAACTTAATCGGCATTGAGTTGATGCCAGACGAAACCAGGTTCGGAGTTCGGCCACCTCCGGTACTTGACCAGCTCGATCGAATCGGTTTCAACAATGTTGTCATCGACGCTGACTCAAAAGTCCGGCGAACTTTGCTCTACGCTTGGCCCGGAGACGGCAAAACTCATAAAAGTTTTGCACTCAGACTGGCTTTGCTTTACCTTCAAACTGAAGGGATTTCCCCTCAACGAGCAAGAGTCAATCCTAAATACTTGCAGTTAGGCAAGGGGGTTTTTCGGCCTTTTCAACCGAATGACGGTGCTTACGTTCGATCGGACAGCCGTGGCTATCAAATTTTGACCAACCTGCGCGGCCCGCGAGGCAGTTTTCGCACTGCATCGATGAGCGATGTGCTTTCTGGCAAAGTACCCGCTGATTTTGTACGATCGCGCGTTGTCTTGATCGGCTCAAATGCCCCCAGCCTCAAAGACTTTTACCAAAATGCTTACAGTTCCGGTTGGTTTGGTCCTCCCCAGCAAATACCGGGAGTCGAGCTTCAGGCTCATTTCTTGAGCCAAATTTTGAGTGCGGCCCTCGACGGGCGCGGGGCTATCAATGTCTGGCCAGAGGCTGCGGAGTTGCTGTGGATTTTACTTTGGTCTTGGGCGGGAGCAAAGGTGAGTTGGAATTTGCGATCGCTTGGTCGATCGGCTTATTGTTTATCCAGTATCTGTCTCGGCCTGAGTGCCACTTTATACTTAGTCTTTTTAGCCGGTTGGTGGCTACCGTTAATTCCTCCCATCCTCAGTCTTTTGGGTTCTGGTGCTGCTGTTGTGGGTTATCTGGCTCACTTGCAAGAAGAATTAAAACGGTCTAAAGAATTTTTACAATCGCTAATCGATACAATTCCCGACCCGATTTTTGTCAAAGATCGAAATCACCGCTGCGTTGTTTTGAATCAGGCATATTGTCGGTTTATTGGCTATCCTTTAGAAATTTTAACTTGCCGAACCGATTACGAATTATTTCCCCAAGCCGAAGCCGAGATATTTTGGCAGCAAGACGAATTAGTATTGCAAACTCACCAGCCGCGAGAAAATGAAGAATATTTTACTGACGCTCACGGAATTACGCATCTGATTGCGACTAAAAGATCCCTGCATAAAGATGCTGCCGGCAACCTATTTTTAGTCGGAGCAATCAGAGATATTACCGAGCGCCAACTCCGGGCAAATGCCCTAGAACAAAAAAACGCTGAACTCAGCCACCAAGCTTATCACGATGCCCTTACCGGTTTGCCCAACCGCCAAAGGTTCTACGAATGCTTGCATCGGTCTCTAGAAATAGCCTCCAGCACTCAAGAATTGGTAGCTTTACTGTTTTTAGATTTAGATGGATTTAAGTCAATCAACGACAATCTCGGACACAATGTGGGCGATTTACTCTTAAAAACAGTTGCCAGTAGGCTCAAAAAATGCTTGCGTGGTAGCGATACAATCTCGCGGTTGGGCGGCGACGAGTTCACAGTCATTTTGCCCGCAATTCCAGGTCGCGAGGAAGCTGCGAAAGTAGCGGAAAAAATTTGCGACGCCATCATGCAGCCTTTTATTTTAGAAGAAAATACAGTTTCTGTAACTACAAGTATTGGCATTAGTTTATATCCCATTGACGGTCAAGAGCCAGAGATTTTAGTTAAGAATGCCGATGTTGCGATGTATCGTGCTAAGGAACGGGGGAAAAATCAATATCACTTTTATTATATTAATTAATACCAGTTAAAAACATAATGCAACTGTAGGTAAAGTCGCCACTCCAATCTTGATAAGTCATTTGTACTTCTTCTATTTTTTCATCTAAAATATCAATTATTTCAGACATAATTTGAGTAATTTTTATACTTCAAACCCTACTTGGGCTGTAAGGTAGATATTATTTCAGGCGTCCCGTATGCAGCTAACCCAAAAAAATAGCTCCCTCCTTAAACTGTAAGGCTTCTAAGCTTTTTGAAACCGTTCAAAAAAATGTCCAAAGTAGTGAAATCTAAAATCTAAAATCACACAAATTAAAATTCTTATATCTGTCATCTGCCATTAGATAGATTTAGCAAAATATAAAACTTATGAGAGCAACTTGCCGTCTTATCTAAATGTTACAAAATATTAAAATAAATCACAACCTGAAACCAAATTCAAATCGCCAAAAAGCCTTAATGTAAAAAAGTTTATGTAAACTTATGAAAGTTAATTAAAGTAAATGTAAAGATATCAGTGGAAATACGGAAATTGACAGATATAATAGGTGGTACAGACGTGGATCTATTGCGGTGATTTGAATAAGGCTGTGAATACTATGCGTACTTTGATTAAGCTCACAACAACGGCAACCCTGGCTGCCTGCCTGCAAGTGAATATAGTCGGCACCGCAAATGCGGCTCGACTTGCCAGCAACTCAACTAGCAACTTAACAAAAACCCGTAGCACGGGCAAGACTCCGACGCCATCGACGCCGAGAGTTTTGACAGTTGCACAAACCTCTAGGTTTCCAAATGACCCAAAACAATACGAACCACCCCCGAACGGGAGCCCCGAAAGTGACGGTACGGGAACGCGCTGACCCTAAATTTTCAATAAATTTTCAATCTTCTATTCGCGGAGATTTGTACCAATTCGATTGGTTAATTAAAGTATGGCTGCACCAATCCGGATCGGTGAGGGGATAGTCCACTCGGTAATGACCGCCGCGACTTTCGGTGCGAAACGCAGCACTTTTGACAATTAAATAGCCGATATCCAATAAATTCCCCACTTCTCCCCAATTTCGCAAAATCGAGCTATTCTCCGCCTCAGCAGGGGAAAAATCAATAATTTGTCCGGGCCGTAAATTATCAAGCGTTTGACTCAAAGGCAACGAAGCAAATTCTTGCCGCCAAATCTCAAGTTGGACGATCGCACTTTCCAAATCGCGTTGTCCCCGGCAAATTCCCGCACTCTGCCACACCAAATTCGGCAATTCGACCCGCAACTTTTCGATCGCCTCAATGTCCTTTTCAGAAATCGATTTTTCCAAGATTTCCCCCGCCTCGAACCGATCGGCGAATGCCTCGGGCGTTCCACCTTCTAGCTGCAAAAGTCCCATCTGCGCCCCAAAAACCAGACATTCCAGCAGCGAATTGCTCGCCAACCGATTAGCGCCGTGTACCCCCGTGCTCGCAGTTTCTCCCACCGCGTACAAACCCGGAATCGAAGTTTGGTTGAACTTGTCAGCGACAATCCCTCCCATCCAGTAATGGGCTGCGGGCGTCACCGGCACCGGTTCGGAAAAAATATCAATTCCCCAGTCAGCGCACACTTGAATAATATTGGGAAACCTGTAGCGCAGTCGATCGACCGCAATCGGGCGCAAATCCAGCCAAACATGAGGTTCCCCCGTCTTTTGCAAGTGGCGGAAAATAGCGCGGCTGACAACATCCCTAGGGGCGAGTTCCCCGCTGGGGTGAGAGTCAAAAGCAAAGCGATATCCCTTACTGTCAACCAAATGAGCTCCTTCTCCCCGCACCGCTTCGCTAATGAGAAACCGAGGCGCGCCCGCTGTGCTCAGTGCCGTCGGGTGAAACTGCACAAATTCTAAGTCTCGCAGCAGCGCCCCGGCGCGCCACGCAATTGCCACCCCGTCCCCGGTACTTACCGACGGATTGGTCGTTTGAGCAAAAACCTGTCCGCCGCCGCCTGTCGCCAGCACCACGGCTTTGGCCTGCAGCCACTTGACTCGTGAGCCACAAATCGAGCTAATCCCCTGGCAGCGCCCGGTTGCGTCTAGCCACAGACTCAAAGCAAAGGCAGGAGATACGAGTTGAATGTTTTTGCGGCTCAATACTTTTGCTGTCAGCGTACTGATAACGGCTTTGCCCGTAGTGTCGGCGGCGTGGAGAACTCGGCGGCGGGAGTGGGCTGCTTCTAGGGTGAGGGCTAAATCGGGGCCGGTGCGATCGAATGCAACGCCCATTTTCACTAGGGAGTCAATGCAGGCCGAAGCTTCCTCAACTAAAAATTTCACCGCATCCAAATCGCAAAGACCGGCTCCTGCAGCCAGTGTATCCTGAACGTGCAGTGCTGCCGAATCTTCAGGGGCGATCGCCGCGGCAATCCCTCCTTGAGCCCAATCGCTGGCAGAAACAGGCAGGGTATTTTTATTGATCAAGCCCACGTGCAAATGCTCTGGCAGGCAAAGTGCTGTGTACAAACCCGCCGCGCCAGCACCTATTACCAATACGTCAAATTTGTCAGTCATAAGTCTGCCGCCAGTCGATTTTAGATTTTAGATTTTAGATTTTAGATTTTAGATTTTAGAATTGAGTCTACAGATGAATCTGGGGACTTGAACTAATGTCAGTCGAGCGAGCTTATATTTTAGATTTTATATTAAAGAATTCAGTCTACAGAGGAATCTTGGGAACCCGCTTATTTCAATCTAGCGAATTTTGGTCGGCTTTTGCCCAATGGTGGTTGAAAGTAAGTGTTCAGAAATTAAAGGCAGAAGTCATCAGCCTATAGAAAAAAAAATATTTTCTTTCTGCCGAATGCCTTCTGCCCAATGACTTCTGCCTTCAAATGAGACCCGCTGCTACCTAGTCGTAGAGACCATTATTCAACCGGTTGTCTCCTTCAATAAAGACTGATTCAACATCAGTTACGGTGAATTTGTCCATGTTAGCTTGCAGCACTTTTTTCTGAGCATCCGTCAAGTCTGAAATATTGAGTACGTCCTCAACATTTTCGTAAGGAGCATTCTTAATAATTAGTCGAGCTAAAGTGGGATACAACCCTCGAAATTCCCGAAAGTCCCGGACGGCGCTGTTGTTCAAATCAAGTTTTTTGCCGTATTCTGTGGCAAGCTTCTCATCGGCGCGATTGGTTCTAGCCGGAGCTTCAACAGCTAGGAGCGAGGATGATGGCAAGACGATACGGCTTAATGACGCCGCGATCGCGCTTTGGTCTCCAGCCCATGCAAAGCAGCCCAGCACTAAGCCCAATACTGCCAATAGACGACCCAATCGTTTCATGAAGTTTTGTCTCCCAATTTCATACACAGCATTTATGTAGAGACTACCATTTTGCTTATGCAGTTTTTCAGATAAATCCGCAATAGGTAGAGGGCTGTTATAAAATTTACATTGGGGTATTGACAACGCGGACAATATATGATAATGACCGACTTTTGAGCATCGCAGACAAGTTTATATAAGGCCCTGCAAATGAAAAACTCGGACTGCTATTTTAAGGGGTTAATTTTTGCCCCGCACCCAATTTTCTCGCTATCAAGAACTTTTTCCTTTCGTTTTGAGAAAAGCATTCAAATCAGCATAAGTACCGCCGTAAGTCACGGTGGGAGTGTCGTAACCCTTTAAAGCAACGGTGTGCTGCTCGAAAGCGCCCTGGGCCCCCAATTGCGTCAGGTATTTGTAGGTAGTTTCTCCCACAGCGATATCCTTGCCGAGTTGCTTGGTGCAAGATTCCAGGCGAAATGCTGCGTTTACAGTATCTCCCAAGGCGGTATAGTCCGATCGGTCGCTGCTGCCAGAATTTCCCACCATTGCATAACCAGTATTGATGCCGGCCCCGACTCGCAAAGGAAAAGGCAGGGGGTAACGGCTGCTGAGTTCGTCTGTTGCCTTGTGCAGTTCGCTCAAAGCTTGGCAAATCCGCATCATTTCCTCGCTGCTGACACCGCTGGTTTTGTGGAACCAGACCGCCATGATGGCATCACCGATGTATTTGTCCACCCAACTGCCGTGTTCGCGAATGATCTGTCCTGCTTTGCGGAACCAATTGCCGATGACTTCCGAGAGGAGGGTTTCGTCTAGCTGCCTAGTCAAAACTGTAAAGTCTCGGATGTCCATTACCATGACGCTAATCAGGCTACGCACCGTCAAAGTCGCCGTAAAATCTTCAGAGTCTGTCTCGTGTATTGGTGGATCGTGCCGATGGCCGGCGGTTGGGTTGTAGAAGTCCAATTCGGTTTGACCGAAAATAATCCGATCGCCATTTCTGAGAGTGACAGGAATACTGACCCGCCGCCCGTTGACAAAGGAACCATTGCGGCTGCCCAAGTCGATCAGGTAGAACTCTCCTGTCTCCATTTGCTGTAACATCGCGTGATTACGGGAAATCCAGCGATCTGTCAGTACAAAATTATTGTCATCGCTCCGCCCTACTGTCCAGCAATTGCTGCCGGAGAGCGGCAAGTAGCGATTGCCGCCTTCTGTGCGAAGTACCATATGTGGATTGGGTTGCACTCGTCACAACAGTCCTAGAAACGACACAAAATTAACCGAATTGAGATTTGAGACTTCAGATTTTAGATTTTTTAGTCCATCGTCGATGCACCTAGCCTCTGCAGGATTTGTGAACCATAAATTCGATCGAGCGAGCGAAGGTATTTATGATTCGATCTACCAAAGCAGGCAGTAAAAACAGACTGTCTACCAAGATTGTACCTGATCATACTGCCTGCCCCGAAGGGGAGACAACTTTTATTTATTTTGATGGGCCAGAAAAAAGTGGGAAAATGGCTCTCTGGCTAGGGGGCTAGCGTGTAAACACAAGTCCGAAATCTTTCAACACCATTCCTGAAACCCAAGTTTCGCATGAATCTCAGAAAGGAAGCTTATTTTCATGAATTTTAAGTTATTGATTCGGCAAAACGAGAAATCAAGAATCCAGGAAACAGGGTTTCTACAATATGGGTCAGCGATCAACTTGTCTGTACACAGTAGAGCTAGGCGGGGGGTAGGGGGTGTGGGCTGGTATGCAGATCCAGAGTTCTGTCCACTACTCCCTATGGTGTAAGCTTCCAATTTCAACCGGAACAGCCGCTCATATCGAACATTTCCTTCCAAACGTCGAACTTACATTCTGTCCATGGGCAGTAGTGCTAGTTCCTAACGCTAATAATCCAAGCCCTTCATCGCCAATAATGATAGCAGAGTTCACATCTCTATCGTGCTTTGTTTGGCAATTGCAACAAGTCCAGCTACGCACTTCCAACAGAAGGCGAGCCACCTGATTCAGACCTACGTGGAAACTCTTACTCGATGGTGCAAAAAACCGACCAATGTCTAAGTAAGTTTTACCGTCTCTTTCAGCCTTGTATTTCAACGGTAGGGTCAATTTTGACCATCCGCAATCGCTCATTACTTTAGCTAAGAAGTGAGTTTTTACCCAGTTATTGACTGCCATATTTTCAACAACAATGACTTGGTTTTCCTGCACCACTTTTATAGAGAGTTTTTCCTGAAAGTTCTCTCTAGCATTTGCCATTTGTTCGTGATTCATGGCACTCCACAAGCTTGAAAACGATGATTTTAACCTTGATGTTTGCGAGAGAGTTGATGCTGCTTACGGTTTATGTTTTGTTTGAGATTTTGTGGTTAATACTAGCAAAAATAATCCCCAACTTACCAGGAAAATTGAGGAATTTATCACAAACAATTTGTATTTTTTGGGGGTAATGAATTGATTACTGGTCATGCGTTGACTAGAACTTCGGGAAAGATGCCCGTCCTTCAAAGAAGTTGATGAATGCTCTGCATAGGTTTAGTGAACTCAACTGATGCAGTTTTGGGTGGCAGGGCGATCGCATCTGGTAAATAGCACTTTCTGAAGCCAAACTGAGCTAGCGGGGTAACAAGCAAGCTGGAAAAGTTAGCAGGCAATGGTTTAAGGGAACCGTCTCTGAGCTGATATCTTTTACTGTGCATTGTCCGATCGTAATCATCGTCATTCTTCCTGGGAGTAATAATCATTCTAAACCAACTATTATTTTCAGTATTTTTACTTAAAAATCGGAGATTAATTTACCGCCATCAACTCGAAATAACCGATGTGACAGTTGAGTGTGCGGAAGGGAATTATAAATTTACCTAAATTTTCCTTTTATTCCGGATGAACATAATTAGGTCTAGTAAATTATGTAAGCCTCTACCACGACCAAAAGTTTGGTGTCATTGATGACTGGCTTTGCAAGCACAATAAAAACGGTAAAGCACCAGCAATGGCTACCTAATCAATGCTTAAAAGCCTACAGAGCGTCGTGAGCTAGGTTCGTAACAACTTATTTATCAAGATTTGTAATGAGAACCCCCGAAAACTTCTGCATTCATAAGTTAATAGAATTCCAAGTAAGGCAAACACCCAATACTGTTGCTGCTATTTTTAAAGCCGAGAAAATAACTTATCAAGAATTAAATAATAAAGCCAATCAATTATCACATTATCTGAAAAGCTTAGGGGTTAATTCAGAGACGCTTATTGGAGTATGCGTTGATCGATCGCTGAATATGTTAATCGGACTTCTGGGAGTCTTAAAAGCCGGTAGTGCTTACGTCCCTCTTGACCCAACTTATCCCGAAGACCGGTTAGCTTTTATGTTGGAAGACTCCCAGCTTCCGATACTAATTACCCAAACCCATCTTCTCAGCTCCCTACCTAAAAGAAATGGTATGCGAGTGGTATGTTTAGACTCAGATTGGCAAGAAATTGAGCAATTCAGCCCAGATAATTTAGATAGCGAAGTCACGCCAGATAATTTAGCCTATACAATATATACATCTGGTTCAACTGGTAAACCAAAAGGCGTGCAAATTATTCATGCTGCTGTAGTCAATCTTCTTCTCTCGATGAAAGCAGAACCAGGATTGACAGAACAAGATGTACTACTAGCAGTCACTACGATATCTTTTGATATTGCTGTTTTAGAACTTTTCTTACCGTTAATAGTTGGTGCTCGCGTTGTGATTGTTAGTCGCGCAGTCGCCATCGATCCAATGAAGTTATCTAAAACCATCACTGAATCGGGCGCTACAGTCATGCAGGCAACCCCTGCAACATGGAAAATGCTATTAGCCGTTAATTGGCAAGGCGATCGCAATTTAAAAATTCTTTGTGGAGGAGAACCTCTCAATCGACACTTAGCTAATCAATTGCTAGAGCGAAGTTCCTCCCTTTGGAATATGTACGGGCCGACTGAGACAACTATTTGGTCAACCATTCATCAAGTAGAAGCAGGTGAGGAAACTATACCAATTGGTCGCCCTATTTTAAATACTCAAATCTATCTGTTCAAGTATCCACGCCATTCTCACAATGATAATCTTGAGCTTGTTACTGACGGATCTGAGGGAGAGATTTACATTGGTGGTATGGGAATAGCAAGAGGTTATCTTAACCGTGCAGAGATAAATCAGGAAAGGTTTATTGAGGATACTTTTAACAATGAACCGGGCGGTCGTCTTTATAAGACAGGTGACTTAGCTCGTTATCTTCCAGACGGTAATATTGCGATTATTGGGCGCAGTGATTACCAAGTCAAAATTCAGGGACACCGAATTGAATTAAAAGATGTTGAAGCAGCCTGCTTCGATAATCCTGCGGTGAAGGATGTGGTAGTTGTTGTTAGTAATAATGCTCATGAACACGATTACTTAGTTGCTTATGTAGTGTTGAATTCACCAGAATTAAAGCAGAGTTCAGCAGCCTTTCGAGCAATGCTCAAAGAAAAATTGCCTGAGTACATGATTCCTGCGATTGTGGTCTTTATGGAGGCTTTGCCATTAACACCTAATTGTAAAATAGATCGGCAAGCACTACCGGCCCCAACTCTTGATAATGTTGAAAAATTTGTTGCTCCACGCACGGAAATAGAGAAACAATTGGTTGAAATTTGGGCCTCTGTTTTAGGAGTGCAAATTGGCATCCATCACAACTTTTTTGAGTCAGGCGGAAATTCATTACGCGCCGCCTTATTACTAAATCGAGTATCGCAAGCTTTCCCAGTAGAATTGTCTTTAGATTGCCTCTTCAAATCTCCGACAATTGCTGGATTAGGTGAAGTAATTGAGGCTGTGCAGTCTTCGGGATCTACGGCGATTTTTGAAACAAATATTGCTGACTTATCGGCTGATGCAGTCTTAGATGAAACTATTCACCCATTGACAATTACCCGATTTAGACCGAAGCACATTTTCTTGACAGGGGCAACGGGTTTTGTTGGTGCTTTTCTATTGCATGAATTGTTGCTGCATAATCCCCAAGCGACTATTTATTGTTTAGTTCGTGCTGATAATTTGGAATCCGCAACCTCTCGACTGTGTAGCACTCTGCAAAATTACGAAATTTGGGAAGAAGAATTTAGTAGGAGAATTATCCCCATAATTGGAGATTTATCAAAGCCATTTTTGGGACTATCGACACCAAATTTTAGTGAATTAGCAGATATCGTTGAAGTGATTTATCACTGTGGTGCTTATGTCAATTTGGTTTATCCCTACACGGCGTTACGGGATGCCAATGTGGGTGGGACAAAGGAGATATTGCGTCTAGCCACCATGACTAAAATTACACCTGTCCACTATATTTCTACTCTGGATATCTTTCAAGCGTCGAACTATGATGGTATGAAATTAATTGCTGAAACAGACGATTTACTTAGCGCTGAAGGATATTCCGATGGTTATGCTCAAAGTAAATGGGTGGCTGAAAAATTAGTTATGGCTGCCCGCAATCGCGGTTTACCAGTTTCCATCTATCGTTTGGGAATGGTGACAGGTCATAGCAAAACAGGTGCTTTTCAACTCAGTAATACGATTTGTTTGATAATCAAGGGGTTGATTCAATTAGGGTATGGCCCTGAATTAGATATCAAGATGAATCTCGCTCCTGTGGATTATATAGTTCAGGCGGTGCGGTATTTATCGCATCAACCAGAGTCTTTTAACAAGACATTTCATGTATTAAGTCCCCATGTATTAACAATGAACGAACTTATCTTGAATCTTAATACCCTTGGTTATGTCCTCCCTTCTATTCCTTACCCGCAGTGGCAGGCAAAACTACTGAATATGTCTCCCGATAATGCTTTAACTCCCATGGTTTCTCTCTTTATGAAAAAAATAAATAATAGCCAAAAAACTTTTATCGAAACCACATCTTTTGTATGTCAAAAATTTGATGACCGCAACACTCAGGATGGACTGGTAGCTACTGATATTATCTGTCCTCCCATTAATCATTCTGTATTAAATGCTTATTTATCCTACTTCCGTCGTCAAGGTTTTCTGTGATCTATTACCACTCAATGATTTGTGCAAATATTGTAGGTAGTGATCGGTGCATACCCCATTAATGGCAAAAAATACGGGGCAGTTACCATACAAAAATCTCACAATTAATTGAGAGTATTAGAGAATAAAGAGAATAAAAGTTTGACATAGTTTGATGGAAATTTACTAAAATACAAAAAATGAAAATACATTGGTTCCAAAAAATAAAATTATCTGACTCTATCATCTCCCAAAATCGTAACAAAAAAAATAGACCCCAAGAATCCCTGACCAAACAAACACTCTTGAAGATAGCTTTTGGCATGGGGATGGTTGTTATCGCATCCACCGCTATTAGCTACTTCCAAATAATCTCAAGGATTACTGCTAATTCACTCACGCAGTTAGAGCAATACATCAAATTACGCTCCAAACGCGAAAGAGCAATATTTACCTTAGCTGAAGATAACCATAAGTTGCTCAAACAAGCTTTATTAGATCAACTAAAAGCAGAAGCAGATAGCGATCCAAAAGTGGAATTTGATCAAAACTTTGTCAAATATCCAGATGGCTCAATTCGCAATCGGCCTGAACTATTTCAAATCGACAAAACTGGGGGCCTTTTCCTCGGAAAAAATGTTAATGTTGATACTGAGATGCAGCGAAGAATAGTGGCTTTATATAAAACAATAAATGCTTATGGCCCAGCATGGCGCAATCGCTTTGCTAACACCTATACGCAAATTCCTGAGAATGGTATGATTATGTATATGCACCAGTATCCCTGGTCGCTAAAAGCACCTTCTAGTGAATCGTTCCGCGTCACAGATGACGAGTCATTCCAAATTACCCGCCCTATCTACGATCCAGAACGCAAAACAGTCTGGACAGGCATTTATTACGACCAAGTAGCTGTAGCTTGGATGGCATCCTGTGTGACACCATTAGATGTGGATGGCAAGCATATTGCTACACTAGGCCATGATATTTTAATAGATGATTTGCAGAAACGCACTATTAATGAAGGACTGAAAGGCACATACAATATGATTTTTCGAGCCGATGGGCGGCTAGTAGCTCACCCAGAACTTATGCAAAATATTCAAAAGGGAAATGGGCAATTCTCCATCGCCCAATCAGGAGATGCTCATCTGCGGCGAATTTATGAATTAGTCAAGACTCATAAACAGGACAATATGATTATTGACAATCCTGACTATGATGAATACTTGGGTGTTACTAGAATTGATGAGCCAAATTGGTACTTGGTCACAGTTTTCCCTAAATCTCTACTCACCCAAGAAGCCTTGGCTACTGCTCGTATGATTCTAGTGCTAGGGCTAGGTGCATTACTGATTGAAATTATTATTGTGTTCTTAATTTTAGGGAGAGAAATTTCTGCACCCCTCAATAAATTAATGGCAGCAACTGAGAGTATAGCTGCTGGAAATCTTGATGTTCAAGTTAATGTAAACCGCCAAAATGAATTGGGCCGTTTGGGATATTTATTTAACAAAATGGCTCAGCAAGTCCGCGAATCTTTTGCTGCGCTTGCGAAAACTAATGAGGAATTGGAACTGCGAGTTGAAGACAGAACTGTAGAGCTTAAACACGCGAAAGAAGTGGCGGATACTGCTAACCGTGCTAAGAGTGAGTTTCTAGCTAATATGAGCCACGAACTGCGGACACCTCTCAATGGTATCTTAGGGTATGCCCAAATTCTCCAGCGCTCGAAACACATAGTTGAGTCAGATCAAAAAGGAATTAATATTATTAACCAATGTGGCTCCCACCTCCTGACTCTGATTAACGATATCCTTGATTTTTCTAAAATCGAGGCCGAGAAAATGGAAATATATGCTACAGATTTTCATTTTCCCGCTTTTCTGCAAGCAGTAGTTGAAATTTGTCGGATCAGGGCTGATCAAAAGGGAATTGATTTTATCTATACCATCGAAGGTGAACTCCCACTTGGGATTTTTGCGGATGAAAAACGATTGCGACAGGTATTGATTAACTTATTAGGCAATGCTATTAAGTTTACGGAACAAGGTAGCGTGAAATTTATAATTAAATCAAAACTCTTGGAAGATGAGTTTAGGGAAGTACCTTTATATCGAATTATATTCCAAGTTGAAGATACAGGAATTGGGATATCGAGCAATCATGTTAAAAATATATTTTTGCCCTTTGAGCAGTCTGGTACTATAAAAAAGCAATCCGAAGGGACTGGACTAGGATTAGCTATCAGCAAAAAGATTGTTGATATGATGGGCAGTACATTGGAAGTTGAAAGTGAATTAGGAAAAGGTAGTGTTTTCTGGTTTGAGATAGATTTACCCCAAGCTAAGGAATGGGCAAAAACTTCTAAAAGTTCTGAGCAGGGTGTTATTATTGGTTTTAAGGGCGATCCGCCCAAAGTTCTAGTAGTAGATGACCATTGGGAAAACCGTTCTGTTATTGTCAATTTACTCAGCCCTATTGGGTTTATACTTTTTGAGGCTGAAAATGGTCAAGAAGGACTAGATAAAATTGCTGAGGTTCAGCCAAATCTGGTTATTACGGATATTGTTATGCCGATTATGGATGGCTATGAAATGGTGAAAAGTTTGCGAAAATTAGCATCATCTGCTAATTTATCAGTTATCGTATCTTCAGCCAGTGTATTCGAGTCAGATATGCAAAAAAGTATAGAGATTGGAGCTAATGAATTTTTGCCCAAACCTATCGAAGCTGATAGCCTCTTAAATACGATCAAATCTCTCCTGAAATTAGAATGGATATATGAAGATAAGTTACAACCGCAAACCACAAGAGAATTGACAAAACAAGTGGTTGAGATTGTGCCACCTTCCCATGATGACTTGCTAATCTTGTATAATCTTAGTCGTAAGGGATTGATTAACGATTTACTACAAGAGTTGACGAGGATTGAACGTATAGACAAGCAGTTTATCCCTTTTATTCAAAATCTGCGCGAATTGGCTAAAGCTTTCAAGCTTAAACAGGTGCGAACTTACATAGAGAAATACCTAAATACTCCCTAACCCCAAAAATGTTGTAAATTTATGTATCCCATCCCCAGTAAATTATGTATGACTGAAAACTTAGACAATCAATCTATTTTGATTGTAGATGATAATCCCAATAACCTAGAAGTTCTAGCCCACATATTGACCGACGTGGGTTATCAAGTTTCCGTTGCTATTGATGGTGAAACGGCGCTTGAACAAGTAGAATATCACCCGCCCGAACTAATTTTATTAGATATAATGATGCCGCCCGGTATTGATGGCTTTGAGACTTGCCGGCGATTGAAAGCTAATCCCTTAACCTGCGAAATTCCAATAATTTTTTTAAGTGCTTTATCAGATTCACATAATAAAGTCAATGGATTATCTGTGGGAGGCGTAGATTATATTTCTAAACCTTTCCAAAGTGAAGAAGTTTTAGCGAGAATTAGAATTCATTTAAAATTATATAATTTAACTAAAAAGCTCGAACAACAGAAGCAACTCCTAGAAGAAAAAGTTGAATTACGGACTGTGGAATTATTAGCAGCTAAAGAAGCCGCCGAAGCCGCAAACATTGCCAAAAGCCAGTTTCTCGCCAACATGAGCCATGAACTTCGTACCCCTCTCAATGCGATTATTGGCTATAGCGAAATGTTGCAAGAAGAAGCCGAAGATTTAGAGCAAAATTTTTTTATCCCAGACCTGAAAAAAATTCACGGTGCAGGCACACATTTACTTGGACTAATTAACGACATTCTTGATTTGTCCAAAATTGAATCTGGGAAGGTTGAACTTTACTTAGAAACCGTTGATATCTCAGATTTAATTAGGGAAGTCATCATGATGATTAAGCCACTGGTGGAGAAGAATGCTAATATATTGGTAGTTAACTATGAAGACAATTTGGGAGATATGAAAACCGACTTAACTAAGGTACGTCAGAGCTTATTTAATGTGCTTAGTAACGCCAGCAAATTTACCAAAAAAGGTCAAATTACTATTAAGGTAGAAAAAAAATATAGAAAATCTGGAATAGCCGAGGGAGAAGAACAGAAATCAGCCATTCCCTATATTTTATTTAAGATAAGTGATACTGGCGTTGGTATAGCTCCAGAACGAATAGAAAAACTGTTTCAACCATTTACCCAGGCTGATGCTTCAACTACACGACAGTATGGGGGTACTGGATTAGGGTTAGCAATTACTAGAAATTTGTCTCGGATTATGGGTGGAGATACGTTCGTTGAAAGCGAGGTGGGTAAGGGATCTACTTTTACTATTATACTGCCAGCAGAAGTGATACTTCCAAAGTAAAACGAGTGTTCCTACTTTCCCTGTAAAAAACAATTTTTAGAAAAGTGCGTACTTGATATCCCGCCATTCTTATGACCATCAGCGATTTTTAATAAATCGGGTACAACAGCAAGGAGCGTGTCAAAGTCCATTCCAGCAGAAACGTTTTGAATAATTTTAATAATTTTCTAGCAGGCCCCGAATCAGACGGATTAAGGTCTTTTGTTCTGAGATTAACTGTTGGTGAGGAGCGTAGGGAACCACTAAGAGTAAAAATCCTCTATGCTAGAGTAAGCTGCTAAATGCCATAGATATCGCTTTTGACTGCTTGGTTGTGGCAATCGTTGCGAAATTTATGAGGATTTATCAAATTTTTAAAACGAATTTTATTGATTGTTACCGTCTTGTGATAGCTGAGAGATTGGTTAATTCTTGCCTGTTTAACTCGTTCTCCAGCTAGGAGTCCAGAACACAAACAGGACGGGAAAAAACTACCCTGGCTTTCATCTCACCGCTAAGATGAGTACAGTTATAGCGGGACACTTCCCGCCGAGTAAGTTAAATAGGAAGAGAATTGTATGTTGTCGAAAAGAATTTTACCTTGTCTGGATGTGAAAGCCGGTCGCGTGGTCAAAGGTGTCAATTTTGTCAACCTTAAGGATGCTGGCGATCCGGTAGAAATGGCTCAGGTTTACAATGATGCGGGTGCTGACGAGTTGGTGTTTCTGGATATTACAGCGACTCACGAAGACCGGAATATTATGATCGATGTGGTGTACCGAACGGCCGATCGAGTATTTATCCCTTTGACTGTGGGCGGCGGTATCCAATCCTTAGACACAATTAAAAGTTTATTGAGGGCGGGCGCAGACAAGGTGAGTATTAATTCGGCGGCGGTGCGCGATCCGAGTTTAATTGACAAAGCCAGCGATCGATTTGGTAATCAGTGCATTGTAGTGGCGATCGACGCTCGCAAACGGAAAGACGCAGATAATCCTGGTTGGGACGTGTACGTGCGCGGAGGGCGAGAAAATACCGGAAAAGATGCGATCGCCTGGGCAAAGGAAGCCGAACAGCGCGGCGCCGGCGAAATTCTGGTGACAAGCATGGACTCGGACGGCACTCAAGCAGGTTACGATTTGGAATTAACTCGAAGCATTGCCGAAATGGTCGAAATTCCCGTCATTGCTTCCGGTGGCGCCGGCAACTGTCACCACATCTACGAAGCCGTGACTGAGGGCAAAGCAGAAGCAGCCCTGCTGGCTTCCCTGCTGCATTACGGGCAACTCAGTGTAGGAGAAATTAAAACTTATCTAGCAAAATATCAAGTTCCCGTGCGACAGCAGCAGCCATTGGTTATTAGTCATTAGTCAGTGGATAGTCGGGCGCATCTCATATCTTGTATCTTGCAATATTTTCAACAAACCGCTCTGCGGGTTCACTCAAGCGCCCTCTCACATTGCAAACAGGCTAAATAAACCCGCCCCCACGCCACGATAAAACCAGTTACTGAGATTGATACCGCTATGTGAGGCGCATCCGAAGGCACTTATAGAGAATTTTTTTGATTCTACACAAGTGCCTTCTACATAAAGGTCTTGGGGCGACCGACGCCAGTCATCTAGAAATATTCCCTGAGAAGGATTTCAAATACCAGCTTTTTCAGCTAAATATTATATATTAGCTCAGTTTGAAAGAAAGCAACGGTTGCTTTTATCAAAATTGAGTTAAAGATTGTGCAGAATATGAGTGAGCTTCAGCCTGTTAACAATCTTAGCGATCAAAACTTCTAAAAACGGAGAAATTTTGTATGTCTTTTATCAGCTTTAACTTCCCTGCCAAGCGTTTAGTCCGCACTTTAATAGCTGTTTGTTTTTGTGCCTTGATGTTTGTTTCTAATGCTTTCCCGGCTTTTGCAGTTACTAGCAGCCCCACCAAAGGTGAAGACCAACTTTTAGGAATTGAAAAAGAATCTCAAGAAGCTGTACTGAAAAAACCAATGTCCTTGGAAGAAACTCAAGAAAAAGCCAGCAAAGGACCCAACGAAGTTCAGGGAGACGCTGACATTGAAAAAATGAAAAATCCTTCCAATACACAAGCTACATCTTTTGAGCAACAAGTCAAAAAAGCTGTCAACAAAATTAAAGACTAACTCAGCGCGCAGTAGTCAGCGGACACTTGTCAGTATAAAAGATTAGGGACAGGGCGCGGTGCCGTGTCCCTAGATTTTTTTTTGTAGAGACACCGCACCGCGCCACATTCTTGGAAAGGCAGTATCCAATCTAAATTTAGCTTGAGTTTTCAGAATTGCTCTTAGATGGAATAAAAAAGTGGAAAGGACTTGGCATCTTTCGGCTTTACGAACACTCTTTGCTGGGGCTGCAAGTTCAAGCTATCGAATCTTTCTCTAGTCAAATTAGCGTTTACTACTTGACCGTCATCTAAGGTTAATTCTACCTGAATTTCCCATCCCAAATGAATCAAGCGACTGATTCTTGCAGGCACTGTTGCGCTATTTTCTGTAGTTTCAATTACTACGTCGTGAGGGCGCAAGAAAATCTCTGGGTTGGCTGAGTCAAAGCCGTTGTCTTGAAACATTCTTGAACTGCTGGGCAATACATTGACGGGACCGATAAAACTCATTACGAAAGCACTAGCGGGATGGTCGTAAATTTCTGCGGGTGTGCCGACTTGTTCGATTTTACCTTTATTCATTACTGTAATTCGATCGGCAACTTCCATCGCTTCTTCTTGATCATGCGTCACAAAGACTGTGGTAACGTGTACTTCGTCGTGCAGTCGCCGCAACCAAGCACGCAAGTCTTTGCGAACTTTGGCATCGAGAGCTCCAAAAGGTTCGTCTAGCAGTAACACTTTCGGTTCCACAGCCAGGGCTCTGGCGAGGGCCACCCGCTGTCGCTGGCCTCCTGAAAGTTGCGACGGGTATCTATCGCCCAATCCTGCCAATTGCACTAAATTCAACAATTCTTCTACCCGGGATTTGACTTTCGCGGGTGGTGTTTTCTGAATTTGCATCCCGAAAGCGATGTTTTTTCGCACTGTCATGTGCTTGAATAGCGCGTAGTGCTGAAACACGAACCCAATTTTGCGGTCTTGGACGCTAGTATTGGTCGCATCTTGGCCTGTCAGCCAGATTTTGCCGGAGTCGGGCATTTCTAAACCCGCAATCAGTCGCAGCAGTGTAGACTTGCCGGAACCAGACGGGCCAAGCAATGCGACTAGGGAACCAGATTCAATTTCTAAGCTGACTCGATCGAGTGCTTGGAAACTGCCAAACTGTTTTGATACGTTTTCTACAACTATGCCCATAGGAAGTTCGGCAACGAAGCCGTGTACAAGATTTAACAGATTTAACGGATGGATGTTGAGCTTCGAGGTTCGAGCTTCGAGGGAAAAATGTTAATCTCCGGTTTGGGGATGGGTTAAAGTAAGTTTTTTATAGCACGATCGCACATCAGTTTGTTAATTTTAGGGTTTTGGCGATCGGTCAAACAGCCGAAAATTAACAAAAATGCACCTCCAAAACAAAACAACACAATTCTTTGCCACCAAAGTTGGCGTTTGGTACTACAATGCAGCAAAAGTTCAAGCGTTTTTGACTTCAACGGCTGAGGGGATAAAGGAAAATGGGAGATGTTGGACGTGTGCCTGTAGGAATTATCGGCGCTTCAGGGTACGGCGGCGTGCAACTTGTGCGACTGCTGGCAGATCACCCAGCGGCTGAAGTAGTCTATTTGGGCGGGGATAGCAGTGCGGGAAAACCTTTTTCCAGCCTTTATCCGCATCTGACTAACTGCATTGATTTGACAGTCGAGGCGATCGACCTCGACAAAATAGCGGCAAAATGTGAAGTTGTGTTTCTGTCCCTGCCGAACGGTTTAGCTTGCAAAATGGCACCGACGCTGATAGAAAAAGGCTGCAAAGTCTTGGATTTGTCGGCTGATTACCGATTTGAAAATCTGGAAACTTACAAAGCTTGGTACGGCGGGGATCGATCAGACGCTGAACTGGCTGCAACGGCTGTTTACGGTTTGCCAGAATTGTATCGCGATCGAATTAAAGATGCTCAGTTAGTAGGCTGTGCCGGCTGCTACGTCACTGCTAGTTTGTTAGCCCTGGCACCTTTGCTCAAACAAGGCCTCATTGTGCCAGAAACAGCAATTATCGACGCCAAATCCGGTGCTTCGGGAGGGGGCCGCAAAGCCGAAGTTAATCTCTTGTTGGCTGAAGCAGAGGGTTCTCTGGGCGCTTACGGCGTTGGCCGCCACCGCCACACGCCAGAAATCGAGCAAATTTGCAGCGATTTAGCGGGACACGATATTAAAGTTCAGTTTACTCCCCACCTCATTCCGATGGTGCGGGGAATTCTGGCGACTGTGTACGCAACTTTGCGTGATCCGGGTTTGGTGCGGGAAGATTTAATCACAATTTTCAGTGCTTTTTACCGCAATTGTCCTTGGGTAAAAGTGTTACCGGCTGGAGTTTATCCGCAAACAAAATGGGCTTGCGGCACGAATCTTTGTTATATCGGCATCGAAGTCGATCCGCGTACTGACAGGGTGATTGTGCTATCGGCGATCGACAATTTAATTAAGGGACAAGCCGGTCAAGGCATCCAGTGCATGAACTTGATGATGGGTTGGGAAGAAACTTTGGGTTTGCCACAATTAGCTTTCTATCCTTAATTGGTAATTGGGCATTGGGCATTGGGCATTGGGCATTGGTGATGAAAATTAAAAACTAACCGATTACCGATTACCGATTACCAATTACCCATTCCCAATTACCGATTACCAATTACCCATTCCCAATTACCGATTACCAAGTGTTATTTTGGCCCGTAACCGATCGACCCAGCATAAATTGCCCGATCGCCCAATTGGTCCTCAATCCGTAACAAACGGTTGTATTTAGCCACCCGTTCGCTGCGACACAAAGAACCAGTCTTGATTTGACCGGCGCGAGTCGCTACCGCTAAATCTGCAATTGTGGTATCTTCAGTTTCACCGGAACGGTGGCTGATGACCGCTCGATAGCTGTTCCGTTTGCCGAGGTCGATCGTATCCAAAGTCTCTGTCAAAGAACCAATTTGATTCAGCTTAATCAAAATCGAATTGCTAGCTTTCAAATCAATTCCTTTTTGCAGCCGCGTGCGATTAGTAACAAACAAATCGTCACCCACCAATTGAACTTTGCTGCCCATTTTCTGCGTCAGCGCTACCCAACTGTCCCAATCGTCTTCGTGCAAACCATCTTCAATCGAAATAATGGGATATTGACTCACCAAACCATCCAAATAATCGATTAATTCTGCCGGCGAATGAGCAACACCGTCGTAAGTGTACTGCCCATCTTTGTAAAATTCGCTAGCAGCAACATCCAAAGCTAAAGCAACTTGTTCACCCGGCTTATAGCCAGCTTTTTCAATAGCTGCAATCAACAAATCCAAAGCTGCTTGATTGGATTTAAGATTAGGCGCAAAACCCCCTTCATCACCCACACCAGTCAGCAAACCCTCAGCTTTTAAGACTTTACTCAAGGATTCAAATACCTCTGCACCCCAGCGTAAAGCTTCTTTAAAAGAAGGCGCGCCCACAGGGACAATCATAAATTCTTGAATGTCCACATTATTGTTAGCGTGAGAGCCCCCGTTGATCACGTTCATCAAAGGCACGGGTAAAACGTTAGCTAAGGGGCCGCCCAAGTAGCGGTAAAGGGGGAGTCCTAAAGTCTCGGCGGCGGCCTTTGCTGTGGCTAAGGAGACTCCGAGAATGGCATTTGCGCCGAGGTGGGATTTGTTCGGGGAACCGTCCAAGTCAATCATGGTTTTGTCTACCAGCGCTTGGTCGATCGCATCTAGATTAGCCAAAGCGGGGGCAATTTTGTGCTCGACGTTATCGACGGCTTTTAGGACTCCTTTGCCGCCGTAACGTTTGTTGTCGCCATCGCGGAGTTCGTGGGCTTCAAAAGAGCCTGTAGAGGCGCCGCTGGGGACTTGGGCGAGTCCTACAACACCGTTGGCTAGGTAAACTTCAGCTTCAATGGTGGGGCGGCCGCGGGAGTCGAGGATTTCTCTGGCTTGAATAGATTCGATCGCAGTGTCTAGCATATTAATTATTCCGAACTTAACTCAAGGTTTCATGACAATTAGCAGTCTCTGGGTTTTCCCACGCTGACTGCTGACGGGTAATAGAGTACGCGATCCCCAGAATTATTGGTATACAGTTCAAAATATTTGCGGATTTGGACGCGCAGATTGGTGTCAATAACCTAGGCTTGTTGAATAAAGACCTCCGGCAACTTTGACAATAATTGGATTGTTTTAACCCCTGATTCCCGCATATTTCTTAATTGGAACCTTTGTTAAAATCAGAATATCAACAAAGTCAATCAAAAAAGGAGAAAATTAGGATGTTAGAAACAAATCTCGGAGAAATTAGAGCATTAGCTGAAAATTCAGACCCAATTATTGCTGACCCCCCAAACACCAAATTACTCACAGGGCCATTGCCAAATCCAGCCAGCGACCCCAACTTTTTTGACTTAACTCCCACTGACGACGTATTTCAATTAGCAAATGGAATTCTGCGGAATACTCCCGGAGGTTTGCGGGCCTTAGCTGGCAACGATTTTGTCAGAGGTTCCGGTGGTGCGGAACTGATGAACGGTAACAGTGGCACAGATACTTTAATCGGAGGTTGTGGCAGCGATACTATTCGCGGCGGCCAAGATTTTGACATTGTTTATGGAGAATGTGGCAGCGATTTTGTCAGCGGAGATCAAGGTGATGACTACGTTTATGGAGGCACGGCCAATGACTTTATTCGCGGCGGTAAAGGAAATGATGCTTTAGTAGGAGAGAGTGGAAATGATACTGTAATCGGTGATGCTGGAATTGATAGACTTTGGGGAAGTGAAGGCGCAGATTTGTTTGTCCTCCGCACAGAAGTGGGAGCAACTTCGGGGGAAATTGGTTCGCTTCAACCGCCTCCTAGTGGAAATTTTGATGTAGAGGAAGTGCCTGCAGATTTTATTCTCGATTACAATCCGGCTGAAGGTGATGTAATTGGATTGGCGGGAGGATTGACGGGAAATGATATTGCTTTGAGCGAAAGGTTTTTAACAATTGGTGATGCCAGAGCTTACGACAGTAGCGGGCCTTATCCTCCGGGAACCCCTCAAACTCTGGAGTTTAGACTGTTGAATACTAAGGCGACGGTGATTAGAGAAGCTAGCACCGGCAATATCTTGGGTTTGGTGAAGGATGTTTCGCCGGATCAACTTCAGTTTATATCTGTATCGGAGGGGGCGCTCTAGGATAATTGCCAACTGGTGGGCAAGGCTAATCTGCATAGCACGGAGGGGCGGAACGAAACGCCCATCCGACAACAACAAGGCTCTCAATCCTCGTTCCCAGGCCGAGCCTGGGAAGACATATCAGCGAGGCTCTGCCTCCCGATTCCTGACATAAATTAAACAATATTTAAGATTCCCAAAAATCCGCCAGATCATATCCCATTTTAATTGTTTTAACCCCTGATTCCCGCATATATCTTAATTGGAACCTTTGTTAAAATCAGAATCTCAACAACGTCAATCAAAGCAGGAGAAAATTAGGATGTTAGAAACAAATATCGGAGAAATTAGAGCATTAGCTGAAAATTCAGACCCTATTATTGCTGATCCCCCAAACATCACATTACTCACAGGGCCATTGCCCAACCCAGGCAGCGACCCCAACTTTTTTGACTTAACTCCCAATAACGACGCATTTCAATTAGCAAATGGAATTCTCCGCAATACCCCCGGAGGTTTGCGCGCCTTAGTTGGTAACGATTTTGTCAGAGGTTCAGGTGGTGCGGAACTGATGAACGGTAACAGGGGCACAGATACTTTAATCGGAGGTTGTGGCAGCGATACTATTCGTGGCGGTCAAGGTTTTGATAAACTTTACGGAGAATGCGGCAGCGACATTCTCAGCGGCAATCAAGGCAATGACTACGCCTACGGAGGAACGGCAAATGACTTTGTTAGAGGCGGTCAAGGAAATGACAATTTAGTAGGAAACAGCGGCAACGATACTCTGATTGGTGATGCGGGAATTGACAAACTTTGGGGAAGTGAAGGTGCAGATTTATTTGTCCTCCGCAGAGAAGTGGGAGCAACTTCGGGGGAAATTGGTTCGATAGAGCCGGATTTTAATCTAGATAGAGTGCCGGCAGATTTTATTCTAGACTACAATACGGCTGAAGGTGATGTAATGGGATTGGCGTCTGGATTGACGCTAAATGATATTGTTTTGAGCGAAAGGTTGTTGAAGGTTGCTGATGCTAGAGATTTCGATAGCAGTGGCCCTTTGCCTCCGGGACAGGATCGAACTCTGGATTTTAGAGTGCTGAATACTAAGGCGACGGTGATTCGAGAAGCTAGCACCGGAAATATTCTGGGTTTGGTGAAAGATGTGTCGCCGACTCAACTTCAGTTTATATCTGTATCCGATGGGACGATCGCCCTTGGATAATCATCGTAGGTTTGTAGTAAGGACTAAAGTCCTGAGAGAAAATCTAAAGTCCTGACTACAAACCATTTCATTCGTTTCCAAATTCTGCATTTCAAGACCAAAAATCCGCCACATCATATCCCATTTCGGTGAGCATTTGTCGCAGCAGAGGTAAGCTCAAACCAATCACATTTGTGTGACATCCTTCGATTTGTTCCACAAAAAAGCCGCCTTTACCTTCCAGTGCAAAACAGCCTGCACAGGCGAGGGGCTCTCCGGTAGCGACGTAAGCCGCTATTTGGCGCGAGGTAACTTCCGCAAAATAAACTTTTGTAACTTGGCAGCGAATGACCGATCGCGACCTAGCCTCATCCAAGTCATCGAATCTAGTATCAATTAAAGCATGACCCGTATAGAGTTCGCCCACCTTACCGCGCATTTTCTGCCAGCGCGAGATTGCTTCTTCCGCATCCTTGGGTTTGCCGTGAATTTCGCCATCTATGAGCAAAATTGAATCACATCCCAACACCAAACACGATTTGGGATTGGAGATTTGCGGGTGAGAATTAGCCAGTAAAAACTTAGCTACAGCCTCAGCTTTTCCCTCTGCTAAAACCTGCACTAAATTAGTGGCATCTTTCATTTGTATTTGCCCTTCATCAAAGTCGCTGGGGCAAATCACAGCTTGAATGCCGGCATTTTCTAGCAGACGGCGGCGCGCTGGAGAAGCTGAAGCTAATACAAAAGTTGGAATTTTCATAAGTTAAGAAGTTCAGTTGACAGTTGACAGTTGACAGTTGACAGTTGACAGTTGTCAGTTGTCAGTCAACTGTGGTGAGGTTTCCAGCGAAGAGTCAACAGTCAACAGCGAACAGTCAACAGTCAACTGTCAACAATCCCCCATGCACCATGCCCAATTCCCAATTCCCAATTCCCTAATAAACAGAGAAAGATTTAACAACTTTCTCAAAAGCTTCTTTTACCTTGGGCCAGCGTTCTTCGGTAGTGGAAACGTTAAGCGTAAAAAGTTTGCCACGGCTGACGGCTACACTCGCTAAGTTGTGGCGTTCTTGGTTTGGCAACTTAACGGCGTATTCTAAAATGTAATAGTTTTTCGATCGCGATTCACGAGCTTCTGCATTGACTAATTCAGCTTCGCGGCCCGAATCAGCCGGGGCGATCGCACTTTTGCTGAGCTTGTATCCCACATCCGTCGGCGTTCCCAAATCCGCCAGAGTTTTGTCCTTGGCGACTGGACTGATTACCACGCTGACGTTCTCGGTTTGCTGAATCAAATCGCGGAACACCACATCGGGCCCGTTAGAAACCGCGATCGGCAGCCAGCCGTTAGGATAGAGAAATTGATAGCCGTCGCCAGTATCAACATAGCTTTTGAGTCCGGTGACTTTAGACACACAACCGGTTAATGTGAGGCTTAGAACCACCAGAAGTATTGCCGCAATTCGTTTGAGCATTCTTTTTACGGGTAGGGTAAAACAAAAATATTTAATTTTAATTGTCTCACCAAACCTTGCCCCTAAAAATAGTTAAGCTATGGATCGCTGTTTGTGTAACGCCAGCGATCCATAGCCATATAGTTTAATTGTTAACAAAATCATTACAGGTGAGTCAGCCAGCTAATCAGCCCGTGCTTGGTCGAAACTTCTAAAGCCAAGAGAGAAACAAAGCCAATCATGGCAAGGCGGCCGTTTAAGCGTTCTGCGTAGGGGGTAAAGCCGGTGCGGGGTTCGTCATCGATGTATACTGTCGGCTCGATCGCAAAATTGTTCATTTTGCCTTGGTCGTCCAGCATTAAGCCTCGGTTAGTCATCTTTTTTTTCCTAAATGGTTTTTAGTGTACTGTAAATAAATGTAACAGACTTGTGAAGATATGTAAAGGATTGTGAGAAATTTTTTTAAAAGACCTCGCTCTGACACCAGTTTTAAAAAAAATGCAACTGTAGGCAAGCTCTAAACCCTTATATAGTCAGTCTTTCCCAAGTCTAAAATCTAAAATCTAAAATCTAACAATGGTATGACTGTGGGTAGACTCTGGGCCCCGGAGGGGGGAGGATAGAGTGGAGAGGCACAAAAGTCGATGGTGTATGGCAAATCCAGTCTGGGTTTGACGAAAATTGTGGAACGGAGGAAAAATTTATGCGGGCCAGTCTGGAAATGCGGTGGTTTTATAGCGGTGCACTGCCAAAATCGCTCAATCAATGGTTTGGAAGCGAGAGTCTCGGCGCGTATCTTTCGCCTCCTGAAGAACGGGAAGACATATATTTGCTAGTACCTAACTGCGACTACTTGGGAGTGAAGCTGCGTGGGAAAACCTTGGAGGTAAAGTGGCGTCAGGCAGAGTTAGGGACGATGCAGTTCGCCAATCGCTGGGAAGGCAAAGCCGAAAAGTGGCTGAAGTGGGTTTGTGCGGACACCATGGCGCCGATACCGGCGGATATTGTGGCGACAGGAAAGTGGGTGGGAGTCAAGAAAAAGCGAGCGCAACGTCTTTATCAAGTTTCTGCGCCTGGTGTCCTGATATCTGTGCCTGTCGAAGCCCCAATTCCCCAAGGTTGCAGCGTGGAACTTACTCAGTTGAACATTAACGGCAGCGCGTGGTGGACTTTGGGATTTGAAGCGTTTGGCAGCGAAAGTTGTTTAACAGAAAGCCTGCAAACAGTTGCTAGTTGGACTAGCAAGAGTTATCAGGCCCAAAAGTTGAAAGCTGAGGATTCTTCTGCTTATCCGATTTGGCTGGGCAGCAAGTAATATCAAATCCGGCAATAATACCTCCTGTATTCTTTAGTCCTCCTATGCTGGGACGAGAAGCAAGTGTAGACGCAGTTTCAACCGCCGAGTCTGGCCGTCCTGGGCGCAACTGGCATATATGGTAAGGTGCTCTACTACCGGTAATCTTCAATAATCTTTCAATAACGAAGTCTGACGCACCTGAGATGTGGCACCATTTTCAATTAGGTTTTTTACGGGCGGGCAGGATGCCCACCCCACAAGAAAACTCACTCTTTGTGGAACACGCATCTTGCCTGTTCTTGAGAATGGTGCAAGATGCACCCTAAAAATTGATCGTCCTGTGACAGTTAGCCTTAGTCTGATCTAATCGAGGGGGTTTCTAACTATTCCCCCTCTCTCCCATTCACCCCCTCTCCTCTTCTTCCCACTCGGTCAGCACTTCTGAGAATTTGACAAGCCAAAATCGCAGCCCCAAATCCATTATCAATATTCACCACACCCACACCAGCGGCACAAGAATTGAGCATAGTTAAAAGAGGAGCAATCCCGCCAAAACTCGCGCCGTAACCTACACTCGTCGGCACAGCAATCACCGGACAATCTGCCAAACCCGCAACCACACTCGCCAAAGCACCTTCCATACCCGCAACCGCAATCAACACATCAGCACCGGCAATGACGTGCCGGTTGCTCAGCAAACGGTGAATGCCGGCAACTCCGACATCCCACAAACGTAGCACCTGAAAACCGCAAAGTTCCGCAGTAATTGCCGCCTCTTCCGCTACAGGCAAATCCGCCGTTCCCGCACTGATAATAGTCACAGTACCCGAATGCTGCGGAGTTGGGGAATTAGGAGAAATTGCACAAATTCGAGCCTTTTGGTAGTAGCACAAATCGGGTATTTTTTGTTGCAATTGCTCGAAAACTTCCGGTTCGATTCGCGTCGCCATCACCGCAGAATTTCGCCCGCGCATCGCCTCGATAATCTCAACAATTTGGTCGGGCGTTTTCCCCGGGCCCCAAATTACTTCAGGAAAACCCGTTCTTAAAGTACGGTGGTGGTCAATTTTGGCAAAATCGCCGACTTGTTCAAAGTCAAAATGCTTTAATTTATCCAAAGCTGCGATGGGGCTAATATCGCCGGCAGCCACAGATTCGAGTAACTTCTGTAAAATTTTAGGTTCCATTAATTAATGACTGACTAATGACTAATAACTGCTGACTATTCTGTTATTTGCAACTCGTACAAATTCCAAAAAGCACCGCCCAGAGCACTGTAGCGAATTCCCGAAACGCGATCGCGCACCGCCTCAAAAGTCAGCGGATTTACCATATAAACAAAAGGAACTTGTTCCGCTATAATCCGCTGCGTTTCTCCATAAAGCTCCTTGCGTTTCGCCTCATCAAGCTCCTGGGAAGCCTTCACATAAAGGTCATCGATTTTCTGCTCCCAGTCGTACACTTCCCAACCTTTAATCGGGGGTTCTCCGGATTGCGGGCCCTGGTTGAAACTGTGCAAAGTGCCATTGACTGACCAAATATTGTAGCCGCTGTGCGGTTCAGTACCTCCCGTAAAACCACCGAGGTAAGTATCCCAATTCCGCGTCAATCGCAGTTTTTCCACATAAGTGTTAAAACTGAGAAACTGCGTATCAATTTGCATCCCCAGTTTGCCTAAATCTTGCTTAATTTGCGTTCCCATTTGTTCCCTAACTTTTTTCCCGGCCGCCATCAACAAAGTAAATCGCACTTTGTTGCCTTCAGCATCCAACAATTCGCCGTTACTATTATACTTGAAGCCAGCACTTAACAGTAACTCTTTGGCTTTTTCCAGATTGTAACTGTAAGTTTTCAATCCCTGTTCTGGGGACAGATAGAACGGGCTTTGCGCCGGAATTGGGGAATGCAGCGGCGCGCCAAGTCCGCGATAGATATTGTTAGTCATCGCCTCGCGGTTGATGCCATAGGCGATCGCCTGCCGAAATTCCTTACTCGCAAACCAGCGAGACTTAACCGGGTCTACAAACGGCTGATTTTGAGCATTGCGCCCCTTATTCAGATTGAAACACATAAACACGCTGCCAGTATCCGGGCCGCCGTTGAAGACCGTATATTTGCCGCGTTTTTCCTCCCGTTTCAGCAGGGGAAACACTTCCGGTTCCACGTTCAGAGTATCCAAATCGCCCGATCGAAAATTCAGCAGTTGATTGTCAGTATTTTCGATAATTTGCCAAACAATTTGCTGGATGTAAGGCTGGACATTTCCCTCAGCATCTTTGCGCCAAAAATACGGATTTCTTTCCAAAACCACGCGCTGATTGGGAGTGTAGCTCAGCATTCTATATTGACCATTCCCCACAATTTTTTTAGGGTCAGTATCCGTCCCCCAAGTAGTCAGGAATTTAGGCTGACCATCGGCATCTGTATTTTCGACAGCTTCCTGTAAAATATGAGCTGGTAAAATTGGGATTCCCCCAGCATATCTAATAAATGGAGCAAAGGGTTCTGCAACGGAAAATTCAACGCGGCGGCTGTCTATTTTTTTTACTTTTGGGAATTGGCGACTCATGCCAACCCTCAGATTATCTTTCAAACCGCTAGGAATTTTATCATTGAAATAAATCTTTTCATAGCTGAAGATAATGTCATCAGTAGTCATCTGTTCGCCGTCCGACCATTTCAAACCCTCTCGCAGGGTGAAGACAATCTTTTTGCCATCTTTAGAAACTTCCCAGGACTCGGCTAAACCGGGTTCTAACTCCGAGGTCAAGCCGTTTTCGTTAATCAATCCCTCGTACATATAGCCAAAAACGCTGTATGCAGATTGGTTTAGCGGGTAGTTAAAGGTACCCGGGCCGCTAGGGGTGGGAACGATGAGTCTGTCTACTAAGTTAGTTGATCGCACGGGAGTACAAGCTGAGAGAGAGATCGCTGCAATTGCAGCCAGGAGAACAGCCAGCCAGCGGCGCTTTGAATGTAAAATAGGGAAATTTTTCATAATAATTTACTGTACCACCTACGTGCAATTATGACTGAGATTGTAGCCAACCTAGAAAGTTTTTAGTGACAGCGAAATACTTTGTAATCCCGGCTTCTCGCAAAACATCTTGAACTTCCGGTAGACCAAATTCTTTGACGTTACCGCTGAGAAATACTTTGGTTTCTGTAGAATGCGATCGGGCATGACTGAGGATACAGTGTAGAATCAAATTGTCTGTTGGGTCTTTTTCGATCAAAGTTTCGTTTAAGCTTGCTTCGACAATTTCTGGATTTAATGCAATCATTTCTGCATTTCTAGACATCCTACTTATCGCTTCATGCAAGCGAAATTTCATTTCATCTATTCGTTCTACATAGTAGAGTAATGACTCTTCTAAGTGAAAAAATAGAGATGCAGCCTGTTCAGATGTTACATCTCGCTTTGTTTCGCTAATTTTGCGGTTTAGCTGTTCCTTAAAATATTTTCGTCGCTTCAACTCGTCCTCGAAAGCTGACAAAGCCTCCATGTAACAAATGCTGGGTATGACCAACTGAACAGATGAGGACAAATCTCTGAGCAACATAATTGCTTCAGCCTCACGCCCTGTAGTAATACTCATCAGAAAGTTTGTCTCGATATATATAATTGCCACCTAATTCAACTCCTGATTTTGTTGTACCACCTGCGAGTAACGGGAGCAAACCGATGGCTGCTATCTCCTCTGATGCTGGCGGAATTTGGGATTTCCAGTTATAATCTAAGTCATGCAGCCACGACTGAATCACCCCCTCAATGGTACTTTCAGAGATCCATTTACTGCCAAAACTCGGCATATAATAGCGACATATTTCACCAGTATTGAGAGTGCAAACAGCCTCCGATAAATTCACACCATCCCATTTAAAAATCAGAATTTGTTCCGCGTCAATAAACATAGCATAGGGAACGATAGCGTTTTTTTCAGACAGCTTAGCTAACGTAGCTTTCAGCAAATCGATCGCCCGATCGACAATTTTCTGTTTTGCGTCTGCTTCTTGAGCTTGAATAATTTTAACCTCAATTAGCACGACTATGCGATCGTC
Source organism: Microcoleus sp. Pol17C6 (assembly GCF_036701145.1). NCBI lineage: Bacteria > Bacillati > Cyanobacteriota > Cyanophyceae > Oscillatoriales > Microcoleaceae > Microcoleus > Microcoleus sp. Pol17C6. The sequence continues at coordinate 10,258 of NZ_JAUBQH010000048.1, read as the reverse complement.
CTTATCCAACGCGATGACATCCGCGTCTACAGGAAATTGTAATTCCCAAGTGTCAGTGTCCATGATTTCAGGCTTCCTAGCGATTTTGGATTAAAGAATTGTAGAGTTCTATTTTTTGCCCAGCAAAACTACAGCGTAGGCTGCAATTCCTTCTTCTCTCCCCACGGGGCCTAACTTTTCGTTGGTAGTAGCTTTGATGCCGATTTGGTCGGGTTTTAATTGTAGGACAGTAGAAAGCCGATCGCGCATTTGCTCAATATGCGGTTTCAGCTTTGGACGTTCTGCCACCACCACCGAATCAATATTGCCGATTTCCCAGCCTTTATCTAATATTAACTGATTCACTTGTGCCAGGAGTACGAGACTATCAGCACCTTTCCATTTCGGGTCAGTTGGCGGGAAATAAAGACCGATATCTCCTAAGCTGAGAGCTCCGAGCATAGCGTCCATGATAGCGTGGGTAAGTACGTCTGCGTCGCTGTGTCCTAATAAGCCTAATTCGTGGGGAATGTGGACGCCGCCAAGGATGAGGGGGCGTTCAGGAACTAAGCAGTGAATGTCGTAGCCGTTGCCGATGCGGATGTTCATGTAAAATTGAGGTTTGGGAAGTATAGCAAAAAACAATTATTTCATATTTGCGGGGAGATAGCTGAAAAAGAATAGTCTTGATTTACGGACTTTGCGGTAATTGTAGCAAAGACATACAGATGTCGGTTTGTCAGTCTGTCTTCGACAAAAAAGTTGTCTGGCATCTATCTTCTAGCTGTCCTTATTGCTCTCAGGCAATCGCGTTAGATAATACTGATGCTATACCTAAAGAAATGAGAAAATAAATTTTAGCAAAAGAAGGGAATTGGAACTTGATTGTATTGGAAGAATAACAACGTGCAACAGTTGTAACAAAAAGCCTGCGTCAGGCTATGGAATTGTCATTAGCTGAAGCGATGAACTTAAAAAAGAAGATGCCTGGTTCGGTTTTTGTCGGAACTAAAGCTGAGATCGAGCGACTAAGACATCTTTTAGCGGCTGAAGGCTTGAAAGCTTCAATAACCAAAACTGTAACTTAGTGCTGCCTGGGGAGTTCTATTAGCTTTAAATTGCTAATCATCCCTGAAGATCCAACTAATAACGGCTACATCCTCAAATCTTATTCTCCCCTCTCCTGCAACCACCGATCGTACAAATCCAGCCGGCGCGATCGAGTTCTTTCAATTTGCTGTTGCTTGCGCCAGCGAGCAATTTCTGCGTGATTACCAGACAGCAACACGTCGGGCACCTTCAATCCCCGAAAATCCGCCGGTCGAGTGTACTGCGGATAATCCAAAAGTCCGTCCTCAAAACTCTCAAACTTTAGGGAATCTTCCTTCGCCACAGTTCCTCGCAGCAATCGCAAAACCCCATTAATCAAAGCCAAAGCCGGAATTTCGCCCCCCGTGAGCACAAAATCCCCCAAAGACACCTCGCGAGTGACCAAATGCAGAACTCGATCGTCCACACCTTCATAATGACCGCAAATCAACACCAACTGATCGCGATCGGCCGCCAACTCCCGAAACATCGCCTGCTGCATCGGTTCCCCCTGGGGAGTCAGCAAAATCACCTCGCGCCGCGGCAAAACCGGCAGCGACTCCACCGCAGCAAAAATCGGTTCCGGTTTCATCAGCATCCCCACTCCGCCCCCGTAAGGCTCATCATCGACTCGCTGGTGTTTGTCTGTGGTAAAATCGCGGGGATTGACAAAATTCACCTCAGCAATCTTTTTAGCTAAGGCTTTGCCCATCAGTCCCGACTCTAGGGGAGCCCGGAAAAATTCTGGAAATAGGGTAACAACGTCAAATCGCACGATTATTGGAATTTCATTGATACATCACCTCTAGTTTGACCTTTAGAGGGAGTTCAGTTTTCAGTAATTGCTTTATTCTTTATAATTTCTTATAATTTCTGAAAATTTTGGCAAGTTAAATTCTCTTCCTGTGTCGGCGGGCCGATTTTGTACAAAAATAATCTGTTTTTCATGACACCGACTGCAAGTAAACTCGCCCCAAACAACTGCGGGATAGTGCGATCGGCGATCGCACCTCACTGGCACAAACAAAAATTTATTCTTAAAAAGCCCTATTGTACCCACAGCAACGGCAAAATTGAATTTCACATCCAACAGAGGAAGACACACCATGCAGCAGTTGACATCTCAAGCCCTTGAACACAATATTCCCCAGCGCACAAAAACCTCGATTATGGTCATCGGGGGAGCCGAAGACAAAGTTCACGGGCGAGAGATTCTGAACACCTTTTTTTGCCGTGCTGGGGGTGCAAACGCTCGGCTGGCGATCGTTCCGTGCGCTTCGCGAGATCCCGAAGGAATTAGCAACCGCTACCGCACAATATTTGACGAAATGGGCGTTAGCGCCGTCAAAGTAGTGGACATCCGCGAACGCGAACAAGGCGAAAACCCCGTCTGGAAAGATTACTTAGAAGACTGTACGGGCGTATTCATCACAGGCGGCGACCAACTACGGCTCTGTGGACTACTGGCGGACACCCCGCTGATGGAAAAGATTCGCAAAGAAACTCTCGAAGGCAAGATTACGCTCGCTGGCACCAGCGCGGGTGCTGCGGTGATGGGATATCACATGATTGCAGGCGGTGGGAGTGGGGCGTCACCAAACCGCTCTTTAGTAGACATGGCAAACGGACTTAACATTATTCCTGAGATCATCGTAGACCAGCATTTTCACAACCGCAACCGCATGGCTCGCTTGCTGTCGGCTGTGGCTTGCCATCCAGATCGCCTCGCTATTGGTATTGACGAAGACACGTGCGCCTTGTTTGAGGGAGACGATACTATGAAAATTCTTGGTAAAGGCACTGTGACTATTGTTGATTCTAGGGAAAATTTTTATACCAATGAGTCTATGGTAGGAGCGACAGAACCCTTAAGTCTGTTCAATATGCGCTTGCACGTTCTGTGTCACGGAGATTGCTACAATATGCCCCTCGGCAAACCAATGCCATCAGGAGCCTGTTCCGAGTCTGGCTGGCCCCCCGAATGCCGCACAGCCAACTAACGTAGAACATCTCTTGTCATTGATTCGGCAGAAATTAGGCGACATTCCGGCCGAATCATGGATACAAAAATAGAATAGATTCCGAAGCAGCCACGGTCTGACCCCAGGCCGAACCACAGAAAATTCTAGCTTCGGGCTTTGAGTTTTGGCTAGCCATTGGCCTGTACTTGTTTTTAGCCGATCGTACGGGCATGAATTTTCAATTGGGTAGCCCATAACTGGAAATTCACTCCCAAACTGTTCGCAGCGAACAGTCGATCGAGCAATCTAGATCGAAATTGAATAAATGCTCCAATTATCTATAAGATTTCGCGCCCCATACCCCTCTAACTGCCATGAAAATACTTAAAATCCAGACCTTACGCGGCCCCAACTACTGGAGCATCCGACGCCAAAAACTCGTCCTGATGCGTCTGGATTTAGAGGAGTGGGCAGATAAAACCACAGCGGAAATTCCTGGCTTCTACGAAGGGTTGATCGCCGCTCTTCCGAGTTTGAACGACCATCACTGTTCTCCAGGCCATCAGGGAGGATTCCTGCAACGGGTCAGAGAAGGGACAATGATGGGACACGTAATCGAACACGTCGCCCTAGAACTTCAGGAAATGGCAGGAATGCCGGTCGGGTTCGGTCGCACCCGCGAGACTGCGACCCCAGGCATTTACCAAGTAGTAATCGAGTATCAACACGAACAAGCAGGTCGCTATGCAGCCCGGGCGGGGGTGCGGATGTGCCAAAGCATTGCCGAGACAGGCACTTATCCAGCAGCAGAATTAGTCCAAGATTTGAGAGACCTGAGAGAGTTTGCTGCGTCGGCAGCCCTAGGGCCGAGCACGGAAACACTGATTAAGGAAGCAGAAGCGCGCGGCATTCCTTGGATACCTTTGAGCGCCCGGTTTATGATTCAACTCGGCTACGGGGTTCACCAAAAGCGGATTCAGGCAACTCTGAGCAACCGCACGGGAGTTTTGGGAGTAGAACTTGCCTGTGACAAGGAAGGTACCAAAAATATCCTCGCCAGCGCCGGTGTACCGGTTCCCAGAGGGACGGTGATTCATTATTTGGATGAACTGCGCGGGGCGATCGAAGATGTCGGCGGTTATCCGATCGTCCTCAAACCCCTAGACGGCAACCACGGCCGCGGCATTACGATCGACATCAATTCCTGGGAAGCAGCAGAAGAAGCCTACGACTTAGCCAGCGCGGCATCAAAAACAAAAAGCGTGATAGTCGAGCGCTATTACGTCGGCCGCGACCACAGAGTATTGGTAGTCAACGGGCAAGTCATAGCAGTTGCAGAACGAGTCCCCGCTAACGTCGTGGGTAACGGCAAGTTTACAGTAGAACAGCTTATTGAAGAAGTAAACCGCGACCCGCAGCGAGGAGACGGACACGACAACGTGCTCACCCGGATCACGATCGACAAATTGTCCCTGGATTTGCTGCAAAAACAAGGATACGCGATGGACTCCGTAGTGCCCGCCGGCGAAAGAGTATTTTTGCGCGCGACAGCAAACTTGAGTACCGGTGGAATTGCAGTCGATCGCACCGACGAAATCCACCCAGAAAACGTCTGGCTGTTTTCCAGAGTCGCCAAAATTATCGGTTTGGACATCGCCGGCATTGACGTAGTAACTCCCGACATTTCCCAACCCCTGCGCGATGTCAACGGCGTCATCGTCGAAGTCAACGCAGCACCGGGTTTCAGAATGCACGTCGCCCCCAGTCAGGGTTTGCCCCGCAACGTCGCCGGCGCCGTCTTCGATATGCTTTTCCCCTCGCCTCAACCCAGCCGGGTGCCGATTTTAGCGGTAACCGGAACCAACGGCAAAACGACAACCACTCGCCTGCTTGCCCACATTGTCAAGCAGACAGGTCAGATTACCGGCTACACGACTACCGACGGCACTTACATCGGCGATTATTTGGTCGAAAGCGGAGACAATACCGGGCCGCAGAGTGCTCAATTGATTTTGTCTGACCCGACGGTGGAAGTGGCGGTACTGGAAACGGCTAGAGGCGGAATTTTGCGATCGGGCCTCGGCTTCGATCAGTGCGATGTTGGCGTCGTCTTGAACGTCGCAGCCGATCACTTGGGAATTGGCGACATCGACACCGTGGAACAACTAGCCAAACTCAAGAGCGTCCTCGTCGAGTCGGTAATGCCCAAAGGCTATGCAGTTTTAAATGCAGATGACCCGCTAGTATCACAAATGGCGCAGCGTGTCAAGGCTCAAATTGCATATTTTTCGATGAACCCGGACAACGAACTGGTTGCCAAACATACCGCTGCCGGCGGGCTGGCAGCGATTTACGAAAATGGGTATTTGTCGATTTTGAAAGGCGATTGGACGCTGCGAATTGAACAGGCTGTGAACGTGCCGCTGACGATGGGCGGGCGGGCGCCGTTTATGATTGCTAATGCTTTAGCAGCTTGTTTGGCGGCTTTTGCCCAAGGATTGAAAATAGAAGATATTCGCGCTGCTTTGTCAAGCTTCCAAGCATCCGTCGGTCAAACTCCCGGAAGGATGAACTTGTTTAATTTGGGCAGCTATCACGCTTTGCTAGACTACGCCCACAACCCCCACAGCTACAAAGCTTTGGGCAGTTTCGTGCTGAATTGGCCGGGACGGCGGATCGGGGTAGTAGGTGCGCCCGGAGACCGCCGAGATGAAGATTTTGTCACGCTGGGCAAACTTTCGGCCGAAATGTTCGATCGTATTATTGTGAAGGAAGATATTGACAGGCGCGGGCGAGAACCCGGTGCTGTGGCCAAGTTAATTTGCCAGGGAATTGCAGAGGCGATTTCAGCAGGAACCGCAAAGAAATCTCAAGTTGAATACGAGTTGATTCTCGACGAAACAACAGCCGTTAACAAAGCTTTAGATGAGGCGCCGGCCGGCAGTTTGGTAGTGATTTTACCTGAAAGTGTCAACAAAGCTTTGACTTTAATTGAAGCCCGGAAACCGATTAAGGAATCTGTGGAAGTGCAAAATGGTTTAGATCGATCGAAGTCACAGGAAAGTTTAAAACCGACTGTGGTGAATCAAGGCTAAACTCTTAAGTCTCATTTAATTAATAGGTTGGGTTACTTGTGTTAAACCCAACCTATTTGTTTTAAAATCAATACTATTTTTGAAGATTTTTTTGTGTATTGCATTGAACAAAGGGTAGAGAGAGCGATCGACTTATATTAAATCGGGTACCATCGTCGGGCGTAAAATCCAGTCAACAGTCAACCACAGACGGTGCAACCGGATTCGATATAATTCATCTGCGTTAATCCGTGTCTATCTGCCCTCATCTGCGGTTAAAAAAAGATAATTTCTTCACCGCAGATGACAAGGGATTGACACAGATTCACGCAGATGAATAGCATAGATACATCAATAATTCCGATGCTAACAGAGAAGTATAGAATCAGGAAAAAGCAAGCAGCAGGGATTGAAGCATGAATGAAGCCGATCGCACGCGTGTCGAAACATTCATCACGCGCTGGGCAGGTTCTAGCGGTAACGAACGGGCAAACTACCAGTTGTTTTTTGCCGAAATGTGCGATGCGCTGGGAGTCGATCGCCCTTTTGATAAAGGCAGAATTCCCAACGATCCCTACTGCTTTGATAAAGATGTCAAAATTTTTCACCCCAGCGGCAAAGTAACTCCGGGGTTTATTGACTTTTACAAAGCCGAGCATTTTTTGATTGAGGCAAAACAGGGCGGAACAACGGGTAAAAAAGGAACGGCAAAGCGGGGGACAAATACCTATTTGCGAGAGATGGAAAAAGCGTTTGTGCAGGCGATCGCCTATACCCGCAGTCTCAGCAGCAAACCGCCGTTTTTGTTAACTTGCGATATTGGCGATCATTTTGAATTATGGATGGGGTTTAGTGGCGATTATGGCGGCTATGGGGCGCGGCGAGAAATTGCGCTGGCAGAGTTGCTAAAAGCCGATGTTTTCGATTTGTTTGTCGATATTTTTAGCAATCCCCAACAGCGCAATCCAGAGAAAATTGCGGCGCGGGTGACGCGGGAAGTGGCGGCGGATTTGGCAGAGTTGGCGAAGCGGATGGAGGCGAATGTCGATCCGCAGCAAGTCGCCCAGTTTTTGATGCGCTGTATTTTCACCATGTTTGCTGAGGATGTGGGGTTACTGAAGGAACACTTATTTACGCAGGCGCTGGAAACGCGGTGGATTCTCAATCCGAAGACTTTTAAGCCGGAGGTAGAGGCGCTGTGGGAGGCGATGAATGAGGGGACGAGTTTTGGCTTTCATGGCAAACTGTTGCGGTTTAATGGGGGATTGTTTGGGGAGTCGCAGGCGTTTGCTTTGACAAAGGCGCAGTTGGAGGTGTTGTTGCAGGCGGCGAAGCGGGATTGGTGCAATGTGGAACCGGCGATTTTTGGGACGTTGTTGGAAAGGGCGCTGGATTCGAGGGAACGGAGTAAGTTGGGGGCTCATTATACCCCGCGATCGTATGTGGAACGGTTGGTAAAACCTGTGGTGATGGAGCCTTTGGGCGATCGCTGGATTGCGGTACAAGCGGAGGTTAAACAGTTGCTGAACGCGGGGGAATCGGAACCGACTGCAAATCAAAGGAAAAAGGCGACATCAGTTTTAGAGGCATTTCTGACGGAGTTACAAGGGGTGAAGATTCTCGATCCGGCGTGCGGATCGGGTAATTTCCTCTATGTCACGTTGGATTTGTTGAAGGGGTTGGAATCGGAGGTGTTGCGGCGCTTGGAAGATGTCACCGGATCGGCGCAGTTGCGGTTAGATATTGCTCAAGTTAATCCGAGTCAGTTTTTGGGGATTGAGATCAATCCTAGGGCGGCGGCGATCGCAGATTTGGTGATTTGGATTGGATATTTGCAGTGGCATTTTCGGCGGTTTGGCGACATTCCGCCGATCGAACCTGTGTTGCGGGAGTACAACAATATTGAATGCCGGGATGCGCTGTTGGCCTATGACCGGAGGGAACCGGATGTGGATGCGGCGGGGAAGGTGAGAACTCGCTGGGGCGGGCGGATGATGAAAAGTCCGGTGACGGGGGAGGATATTCCCGATCCTACAAACCAAGTGACGATTTATCGGTATTTGAATCCAAGGGCAGCCGAGTGGCAGGAAGCGGATTATATTGTGTCGAATCCGCCGTTTATTGGGAATCGTAAAATGCGCGAAATTTTGGGAGATGGGTATGTCGAAACATTGAGAAAAGTTTATAAAGATGTACCGGATACAGTTGATTTTGTGATGTACTGGTGGCACAAAGCAGCAGAGGTAGTACGTGCTAGAAATGTTAACATATTTGGGTTTATCACAACAAATAGTATTCGTCAGGTTTGGCAAAAAAAAGTTATAGATTTTCACTTATTAAATCCGAAAAATCCACTTCGGTTAATTTATGCCATTCCCGATCACCCTTGGACTGATGATGGCGCACAGGTCAGAATTTCTATGACGGTCTGTGAACTTAGTAATTATGACACATCGAGACTAATTAAATTGGGACTCGTAATTCGTGAATCTGAAGCAGAAAAACCAGAAGATTCCGCAGGAGAAATTAAAATAGAGTGGAAAAATGCAGGAAAAATATTTAGCAATCTTCAAGCTGGAACAGATGTTTCTAGTGCCGCTTCTCTCAAGAGTAATCAGATGTTAGGTTGTCTTGGGGTAAAACTTCATGGTATGGGTTTTTGTTTGACAGAAGCAGAAGCAAAGAACTTGGAGACAGAAGTAATTCACCCTTATCTAAATGGTCGTGACTTGCTACAATTTTCAAGAAAAGCATTAGTCATAGATCTATTTGGACTAACAGAAAATGAAGTTTTTGCTCGTTATCCGAATGTCTACCAATGGATTTATGAGCGTGTCAAACCAGAGCGTGAAAAGAACAATCGTCCAGCCTATCGCGAAAAATGGTGGATTTTCGCCGAACCGCGTTCAAGTTTCCGCCCTGCTCTAAAAACGATATCTCGTTATATAGGTAGTACGCAAACCAGTAAGCATCGTGTGTTCAGTTTTATTGATACTAAAGTTATTCCCGATCAGAAAATTCTTGCGATCGCTTTAGATGATGCTTATTTCTTGGGAGTTCTTTCTAGTCAAATTCATGTTAAATGGGCATTAGTATGTGGCGGGCAGCTTGGTCCGACCCCTGTTTATGTCCAAACTACTTGCTTCGACCCCTTCCCCTTCCCCGACCCCACCGACACCCAAAAACAAACCATCCGAGAACTCGGAGAACGCCTCGACAGCCACCGCAAACGAGTCCAAGCCACTCACCCCGAAGTCACCATCACCGCGATGTACAACCTCCTCGAAAAACTCCGCCAAGGCGAACCCCTCGACGACAAAGACAAAGCCTTCAACCAAAAAGCCCTAGTCTCCACCCTCAAACAAATCCACGACGAACTCGATGCCGCCGTATTTGCCGCCTATGGTTGGGAATCCACCCTCACCGACGACCAAATCCTGGAAAACCTCGTCACCCTCAACGCCCAACGCGCCGAAGAAGAACGCAACGGACTGATTCGCTGGCTGCGCCCCGACTACCAAGCCCCCGGCGAAACCTACGTGCAACCATCCCTTGCAGGTATCACCACGGAAACCGAAACCTCTATCGCCCCCACGGAACAACAACCCTTCCCCAAAACCCTCAAAGAGCAACTTTCCGCCATCCGCGACTTATTCCGCACCCAAAGCGGCGAATGGACAGCCGCCCAAGTCACCGCCCACTTCAAAGCAGCCAGCCGCAAACAAAAAGTCATTCTCGACTGTCTGGAAAGCCTGGAAGATTTGGGGATTTTGCTCAGTCATACTGAAAATGGGATGACTTTCTGGCATCTCGCAGAAGTTGGAAATGCCGGATAAGCTTGGCTTGGCAATTGTTATGTCCAATCCTCCAAAACCAGTCCTGGGACTTGTGCAAAATCTTGTCGATTTCGCGTCACTAAAATTGAGTTATTAACCAAAGCAATGGACGCAATCCGCAAATCTTGTGTCCCAATTCGTATTCCCTGACGGCGCAGCGCCAAATATTGCTCGCAAGCTGACTCGGTAAAATCCAGAACTAGAAAATCGTTGAGAAATTTAACAGCCGATCTCAAACCCACATAAGAGACCTCCACAAAAAAAATGATCCAACAGCTATGTGGGTTTAGCGAAAATTTCCACGAACCATTTTTGAAGA
>NZ_JAUBQH010000047.1:0-52295 GCF_036701145.1 Microcoleus sp. Pol17C6 | reverse complement strand
TTACTACGGATCGCCTAGAATTGTTAAAACTTTTATCTGCACAAATTGCTATTTCTATTGAGAATGCTCAACTTTACGATCAATTAGGGGAATACTCGCGAACACTGGAACGTAAGGTTATAGAAAGAACGCAAGAATTGGAACAGGAAATGGCTGTCAGAATGCAGACAGAAATAGCCTTGGGCAAGTCTGAGGAAAAGTTTTCTAAAGCCTTTCGTTCCAGTCCTAACCCGATCGCGATCGCCCGATTCGCAGATGGACGCTACATCGAAGTGAACGACAGTTTCCTCAGCACTTTTAGTTACTCTCGCGAACAGGTAATTGGTTTTACAGCAATTGAGTTGAATCTTTGGCTGAATTTAGAACAAGGTGACAGATACAAACAGCTATTACAAGAATCAGGAGTGGTTCGCAATCAGGAATTTGATTGTCGTACTTCTTCAGGGGAGGTGAGGAAGATGCTGTTATCAGCAGATATTATTGAGCTGGGTGGAGAAGCGTGTATTCTCTTAGTCATTAACGACATTACCGATCGTCAAAGGGTAGAAGAAGCGCTCAAACAAAGCGAGGCTAAATACCGTGACTTAGTTGAAACATCGCAGGATATGATTTGGTCAGTTGATGTTGAAGGGCGTTATACCTTCGTCAACGCTGCCGTCCAACAGATTTTTGGCTACAGCCCTGAAGAAATGATAGGGCGAAAATTCAGTGAGTTTCAGATACCTGAACAACTTCCCAAAGATAACGAGATATTCCAACGTATGCTGAATGGAGAGTCCGTATTTCAGTATGAAACCATACAATTAGCTAAAGACAGCAGACCTATCAATCTCCGGTTTAATTCACTTGTAGTGCGGGATTCCGAGGGAAACATTCTAGGAATAACTGGCACAGCCAGCGATATTACGGAGGACAAAAAAGCAGAGGCAGCCTTACAACAAGCCAAAGAAGTTGCAGATGCGGCTAACAAGGCTAAAAGCGAATTTTTATCAAAAATGAGTCACGAATTGCGAACTCCCCTCAATGCAATTCTCGGCTTTACCCAAGTGCTGGGACGCGACCCATCCCTTTCTCACATACAGCAGGAACAGATCGCCATCATTAGTCGTTCTGGCGAGCATTTGCTGACGCTGATTAATGACGTTCTGGAAATGTCTAAAATCGAGGCAGGTCGGATTACATTAAATCCTACTAGCTTTGACCTGTATCATTTGCTCCATTCTCTAGAAGAAATGCTCAAACTCAAAGCTGATTCTAAAGGTTTACAGCTCAGTTGGCACATCAATTCTAACATTCCTCAGTATGTAAAGACTGACGAAAGTAAATTGCGTCAAGTCTTAATTAATCTGCTAGGAAATGCGATCAAGTTTACTACGAAGGGAAGTGTGACACTTCGGGTTGCAGCAATTAGTGCAAAACAAAAGTCCCCAACAGACAACGAACCACGGACTATTACGTTTGAAGTGGAAGACACGGGCCACGGCATTGATCCTACTGAGGTAGAGTCTTTATTTGAGGCTTTTGTACAAACTGACGCAGGTCGGAAATCTCAAGAAGGAACTGGCTTGGGTTTACCCATCAGCCGACAATTCGTACAACTGATGGGAGGAGACATTACCGTCAGCAGTACCTTGAATCGAGGAACAATTTTTAGTTTTGATATCCAAATTAGCTCCCCTGAGATGGCTGAAGTTCAACCTCGACAATCAAGAAAACGGGTAATTGGTTTAGAACCCAACCAACCCTCATATCGCATCTTGGTGGTTGATGATAAATGGGAGAGTCGTTTGCTATTGGTTAATCTTCTCGAACCGCTTGGCTTGGAGGTGCGCGAAGCAGTAAATGGTCAAGAAGCTATTAGAATTTGGGAAACTTGGAAACCTCACCTAATTTGGATGGATATGCAAATGCCTGTGATAGACGGATATGAGGCCACCAGACAAATTAAAGCCAAGATTAAAGATGAGGCTACCCCGATTGTTGCGTTGACCGCTAGCGCTTTTGAGGAAGAACGAGCCATTGTTTTATCATCAGGCTGTGACGATTTTGTGAGCAAGCCTTTCCAAGAAGAAGTGATTTTCGCAAAAATGGCTGAACATTTAGGGGTACAGTATATTTATGAAGATTTACCGAACTTTACATTATCTCAGCTTGAGGGTCAAGACTTGAGTGTAAAAGAAGAAGAAAAAACTGAAAATTTAAGGACAACTTTGGCGGAAATGCCTACGGAGTGGGTGATACAGTTACATCATGGAGCTATCGATGCTGATGCCGACCTGATTTTAAGTTTAGTCGCCACAATCCCTGAATCCGATACTTCTTCTGCGGAGGTTCTCACCGATTGGATTCATAATTTTCGATTTGATAAAATTACTGCCTTAACAGAAAAATTTATCCCATGAACAGCCAGCAATTAGAATCTCATGTTGCCAATCTTTTAGTGGTTGACGATACCCCCGACAACCTGCGTCTTTTATCCACTATGTTGAGCGACAAAGGATATAAGGTTCGGGGCGTAATAAATGGGGAGATGGCATTAAAAGCAGCGCGTTCAACTCCACCAGATTTGATTTTGCTCGACATCACAATGCCCCAGATGAACGGCTATGAAGTTTGCGAACACCTAAAAGCCGATTGCAGAACTTCGGGTATTCCAGTTATTTTCTTGAGCGCCCTCGATCAAGTGTTGGATAAAGTCAAAGCATTTGCTGTGGGAGGAGTAGACTACATCACCAAGCCATTTCATTTAGAAGAAGTTTTAGCTCGTGTCGAAAATCAACTAACTATTCAGCGTTTGCAAAAAAAAATGCACGAGCAAAATGCGCGATTGCAGGAGTCAGAGGCTAAAGAGCGGAAGAAATCCCAACAACTAGAGCTGGCTCTACAACAGTTACAAAATGCACAAGCTCAACTCATCCAAAGCGAGAAAATGTCAAGTTTAGGGAATGTCGTAGCAGGGGTAGCTCACGAAATTAACAATCCGATTAATTTCATTAAAGGGAACCTCGGCCCCATAACGGAGTACACTGAAGATTTGCTGAGGCTGGTGCAACTCTACGCAGAAGATTTTCCCAATCCCACAGCCGCTATCCAGGAACAACTGGAGGCAATCGATTTCACTTTTCTCAGGAATGACTTGCCGAAGCTAATTGCTTCTATGAGCATAGGAGCTGACAGAATTGGAGAAATAGTGCAATCGCTGCGGAATTTTTCCCGACTCGATGAATCTGAGTTGAAAGCGGTGGATATCCATGAAGGGCTGGAAAGTACGCTGCTGATTTTGCAGCATCGGCTGAAAGATGAAGCTGATCAAACGATAATTAAAGTGGTAAAAGAGTATGAGGATCTGCCAAAGATAGAATGCTACGCAGGGCAAATGAATCAGGTTTTTATGAACATCCTGACCAATGCGATTGATGCGTTGCAGTCACAAAAAAGTTGGGAAAAAGAGGCGGATGATAACAGCCCCATCCCTACTATTACTATTTGCACGAAGTTACTCTCCGATTTTCAAGTGGGTATTTATATTACTGATAATGGGCCGGGCATAACCGAAGATATTCAACAACGCATATTTGAGCCATTTTTTACAACGAAGCAAGTGGGCAAAGGAAAGGGTTTGGGGTTATCGATTAGCTATGCTATTGTAGTGGACGACCACGGCGGGCAACTCCGTTGTTTTTCGATACCGGATCAAGGGGCGACATTAGCCATCGAAATTCCGATTCACTACTCTTCTAAAAAATGTTTTTATAAAGAAGATTTGGTCGGGTTATAATCCACAATAAAATCAAAGTATTCCTAAAGGGTGTAACATCGGGAATCGTGTTTATTTAGGAGTCATATCATGTCCGATAGATTAAGCATAATATCCCGGTCGGGGCGGGTTTTTGAGATTGTCAATTATTGGCAGGTATTGTTGGTGAACCCGCCCCAACTCTTGGTCACAGAGTCCGAAACTTTTTCCGGCAAAGCTCCTTAAATTACCAACGGTGCAGATTTGCTTTTTTTCACTAGCTTATGCACGCACTCTCAAACCCAAAATAATGATAAATTTCCACCCTCATTCTTTTTCGGCAAAAACCCTAGCAATTGTTTGTGCAATTGCTGCGTTTGTTGTCCTTGCTAGCCAAGTCTTTGCCACAACAATCGATTATGCACCGCCCTTTAAAGAAACTAGCTTTTACAGTACGACGATATCTGCTAATAACGATTTAGCTGACATTTATTATCCTAAACCATCCGATCTTAATTCGGGTAATTACTCTTTCCCCATTGTACTTTTATTGCAAGGTGCGCTTGTAGATAAAACATTTTATTCAGATTACGCTAGCCACGTGGCGCGGTACGGCTTTGTGGTAGTCGTTCCGAACCATTTGCGCCCTTCGCCCTTCAATCCCAGTTCACCCCCTAATTTGGCGTCGGAAACTTCGCAAATTGCTGCGGTTTTGTCGCAAATGGCGATCGAAAACACGAAGCCCACATCCCCGATTGCGTCTGTTATCGATACGCAGCGCCTTGGTTTATTGGGTCATTCTTTTGGTGGTGCAGTGGGGTTATCGGTGATTGCTAACAAATGTCTCCCAGAATTGTATTTGTGTCAAGAGCCATTTACGCGCCCGAAAGAACTATTAGCGGGTGCATTTTTTGGAGCTAACTTGCGGAATCCTATTGCTAATGAATTTGTACCCATCGCTAATGATGGCATTGCAGTGGCGTTGATTCAAGGATCTATCGATGGTGTCGCCCTGCCCGATCGATCTCAAAGCACCTTTGACCAAATTCAAACACCACCCAAAGCTTTGATTACTGTTATGGGTGCCAATCACTTCGGCATTACCGATGTTAATAACCCCGCTGGTGCGAACCCCGATCGCAATACTGCTACCTTAGAGCGAGCCGTGGGTATTGAAACGATCGCCCGTTGGAGCGCGCTATTTTTGCGGGCAAATATGCTTAAAGATCGATCGGCATTTGATTATATTTACTCTCAAGGTGACGCCCTCGATCCGAATGTCGGTGTTACCTCCGTTGCACTTCCCTAACCATCTTCTAAGTAGCTACCTAAAAAAACGTAATATAGATTAACGCTAATAGATAGTGTGCCTACATTTTTATTATGGGGCATCACTTATCTGGCATACCGCCAGCAGTATATTGTGTTAACCATCTATGTACAGTAATTCTATGTACACCTAGACGTTCAGCTACATTTGTAAGGCTTTGACTCGCTCCTGTTTTTAACCAATAAAGTGCCTGAATTTTTTGTTTATTAGGTAGAGTGCGCTGCTCGGACAGAATTATTTTTAACTCGTCTGCTTTTAAATCTATTCTTACTTGGTAGTTTACTTTCATAAAGTATTACTCAAACTTTGTTCTTCATTGTATCAGCTAGTTTTGGACAATGATATCATTAAGTAAATTTTCCTTTTCAGTAACGTCAGCCTGTCGCTTAAAGACTAGCAACGTAATATCATCAAACACTTTCTGCTTACCGATATGTTGCCGCACATCTACAATCACCGCATCCTTAACTCCTGCTGCAGACTTGTGCCAATTTTGACTGATTACTTGACACAATTGCTTCAGTCCATACTGCTTTTTGCGGATGTTATAGGCTTCTGGAATGCCATCAGTATAAAGCACCACGCCATCTCCAGGTTCTAGCTCAATCAGGATGTGACTGATGAACTCTGCGATATCATCATCTAACGCGATCGGGAAGCCTAACTCCATCGTGTCGATGCGCTCAACATCTCCATTTTTTCGCACAACTAGCGTTTCTTCATGCTGACCGCTTATGCTAATGACTCCTTGGGAGTAGCTCAAAATCGCCAGCGTCAGACTTTTCTCAGAGTTCATGCGCTGTACGTTTTTGTAGAGGGTACGGTTGAGTACATCCAGGAATCGAACGGGGTCTAGTTCACGAATCTCTTGCAGGGTGCGAACTGAGGTTTGCGCCATCAGCATCAGAATGCCGCTTTCGAGGCCGTGTCCGGTGACATCACCGATCGCCAGTGTGACAACACCATCGATCTGTAGCACGTCGTAGTAGTCACCTCCTACTTCATCAGCGGGTTCCATGTATCCGGCGATATCTAGTCCGTCAATTTCCAGTTCCTCAGGGTTAGGCAAAATCATTTGCTGGATGTGACGCGCGACATTCAATTCTGCACCTAAGCGGAGGTTGTCTACTTTGAGTTTTTCGTTGAGGGCAATGATTTCCTGATTAGCATTAGCGAGTTCTGCTGTTCGTTCTTTAACTTTGTCTTCGAGGGTTTCAAAGGATTCTTGGATTTGCCTCGCCATGCTATTGAAAGATCGTGCCAGCAGACCGATTTCGTCTGCAGATCGCATCTTCACACGCATATCTAAGTTACCCGCCGTAAACTGGGCAACCGCTTGGGTGAGATAAATCACAGGCTTTGTTAATAGTTGTGCGATCGCCAAAGCGATGATAGTTACAATTGTGGCGATGATTGCTAATAAAAGAAGTGCATCACGTATTTGTTTTTCTACAGGTGCTAGGGCAACGGCAATGGGCTGTGCGAAAAGAACTGACCAAGGTTTATATTTCAGGCGGGCGATCGCTAAGAGGCTCAACTCATTATTACCCGTAGCTGCCAATCGTGTGGTTAGATAAGGCTGTTTAGTGTCTAAAGCTTGCTTGAGGTCGGGCAAATTGATTGCAAGTTCTTTCGTTAGAGTCTTAGGCAAACGCCCTTCGCGTTGCAGTTTCGCTACAACATTGGGTGACAAAGGCACAATCGATTTGAAAAGGAGTTCAGGTGTAGTGCTATGTGCCAGATGGATATAGTGATCATCTAAAAGAACTGCTAAGGATTTCGCACCTGCGCGTTCAGTTTCCCGAGTCACCAACTGCTGGACAGATGTGGCATTGTATGTCACTCGCAATACACCCAATATATTTCCCTTCGCATCGCGAACAGGACTGCTAAAAAAAAGCGTAGCGAGGTTGGGAATTGTCGTCGATTGCCTAATACTAGAAACAAAAGGTAGTTGAGTTTTGAGCGGTTCTTGGAAGTAATCTTGGCCGGATTCATCTCGTCCCAAATCCGGTGTATTCGTATCGAGTACATTCCGTCCCTTTAAGTTGAGCAAGGCATAGGAGATAATATTAAGCATATCTTTGCGACTGAGCCGGGTTAAGGTTTCAGTCGCTAACATCTCTTGGGGACTACCATTTCGCCGTTCTGGAGGTAGGCCCAGATAGGCCGCCAAACCTGGTAAAATCGCTTCTACGCGCACAGCATTGAGATTCCCATCGATAAACCCATCTATTCTGTAAGCGGTTTCGTTAGCCGCCGCAGATAGGGCTTGTCGTGCGTTGTCGGTCAATGCCTTTTGAGTTGTCTGCTTGTTGATAAATGCTAACAGCAGCAACGGAATTAGAGCAACGAGGAGAAACGACACGATTAACTTTGTACGAATGCTTTTGAAAAAGGAGCGCTTCATGGTTTCAGGCTAGGAGGGGGGGTTAAGAAAGAAGAATTGAACAATTTTTCTAGATTGGGAAGGCGCGTCACATTGCCAGCGCGAATAAAAAAGTCCGCATATTTCTTGGCAGTTTTGTAGATATAATTAGGACTGTCTGATTGAAAGAAGTTTTGATTTTCTGCAAGGTTACTGAGGTCTATTCCCTCGAAAGAGATTGTGGTGATCGGAATATTCAACGCTTTGCTCACGATCGCGTTTCCTTCGGGAATATTTGCTTCCCAATATGACAAGCCTTGAAGCCAGCCTCGCACAAAGGCGCGAATATCTTCGGGGCGATCGCGTATCGCCTCACCCCGAAACGCGACCAAATCCAAAATTAAGCCTGGGGTTTGTTTGCTTGTAAACAGGATATGCGCCCCTAATTTTAATGATTCAGAAATATGCGGTTCCCAAGTGTGCCCTGCTTGGATAGCATTGTTTTGTAAGCGATTGGGAACTTCTAAACCATCAACTTTAACCAGCCTAACATCATCGCTCGTCAGCTTAGAGATTTTCAACATCTCAGTAACGAAGACTTCGCTAAAGCCGCCTAGATTTGCACCAACCTTTTTTCCTTTCAAGTTAAGAATTGTTTTAATGTTTGATTCCGCGACTACCACATCTGCACCTGTCGATTCAGACACAACCATCACAGCTTGCATATCAGGATATGTGGCACTCAAGATCATAAAATCTCCCAAGGTTAATCCGATCCCATCATACTTGCCTGCACTGAAATCTGCTTGTTGCAATTGTAAGTAGTCTGCATAGCTGAGTTCCACGTCTACCCCTTGCGCTTTGAAGAATCCTTTCTCTTGAGCAATGAGGCCCGGTCTATGGCCAACAAAAGAGATCAAACTTACTTTCAGGGGAGGACGTTTTACTTTTAGAGATTCCACAGAATGACAAGCAAACAGCAGCCCGCAGGTAATAATAATAAAGATGCTGTTGAAAAAGGAGCGCTTCATGGTTTCCGACTAGGAGGGGGGGTTAAAAAAGAAGAATTGAACAAGGTTTCTAGATTGGGAAGGCGCGTCACATTGCCAGCGCGAATAAAAAAGTCCGCATATTTCTTGGCGTTTTTGTAGATATAATTAGGGTTGTCTGATTGAAAGAAGTTTTGATTTTCTGCCAAGTCAGTGAGGTCTATTCCCTCGAAAGAAATTTTGTTGCTGGGAATATTCAACACTTTGCTCGCGATCTCGTTTCCTTCGGGAATATTTGTTTCCCAATAAGACAAGGCTTGAAGCCAGCCTCGCACAAAGGCGCGAATATCTTCGGGGCGATCGCGTATCACCTCACCCCGAAACGCTACCAAATCCAAAATTAAGCCTGGGGTTTGTTTGCTTGTAAACAAAATTTTTGCTCCTAATTTTAATGATTCAGAAAGATACGGTTCCCAAGTGTGCCCTGCTTGGATAACCTTGTTTTGTAGGCGATCTGGAACTTCTAAAGCATCGACTTTAACCAGGCTAACATCATCGCTCGTCAGCTTAGAGGTTTTCAACATCTCAGTAACGAAGACTTCGCTAAAGCCGCCTAGATTTGCACCAAGCTTTTTTCCTTTCAAGTTAAGAATTGTTTTAATATGCGATTCAGCGACTACCACATCTGCACCTGTCGATTCATCCACAACCATCACAGCTTGTATATCAGGATTTGTGGCACTCAAGATAATCAAATTGCCCAAGGGCAATCCGATCCCATCGTACTTCCCTGCACTGAAATCCGCCTGTTGCATTGAGTAGTCTACATTGCTCAGTTCCACGTCTATCCCTTGCGCTTTGAAGAATCCTTTCTCTTGAGCAATGGTGACAGGTATATAGCCAATAAAAGGGACAAAACTTACTTTCAGGGGAGGACGTTTTACTTTTACAGATTCCACAGAATGACAAGCAAACAGCAGCCAGCAGGTAATAATAAAGAGGCTGGTGAAAAAGGAGCGCTTCATGGTTTCAGACGAGGAGGGGGGGTTAAAAAAGAAGAATTGAACAAGGTTTCTAGATTGGGAATGCGCGTCACATTGCCAGCGCGAATAAAAAAATCGGCATATTTCTGGGCAGTTTTGTAGATATAATTAGGGCTGTCTGATTGAAAGAAGTTTTGATTTTCTGCAAGGTCAGTGAGGTCTATTCCCTCGAAAGAGCTTGTCTTGATTGGCATATTCAACGCTTTGCTCACGATCGCGTTTCCTTCGGGAATATTTGCTTCCCAATATGACAAGCCTTGAAGCCAGCCTCGCACAAAGGCGCGAATATCTTCGGGGCGATCGCGTATCGCCTCACCCCGAAACGCGACCAAATCCAAAATTAAGCCTGGGGTTTGTTTGCTTGTAAACAGGATATGCGCCCCTAATTTTAATGCTTCAGAAAGATGCGGTTCCCAAGTGTGCCCGGCTTGGATAGCATTGTTTTGTAAGCGATTGGGAACTTCTAAAGGCTCGACTTTAACCAGGCTAACATCATCGCTCGTCAGTTTAGAGGCTTTCAACATCTCAGTAACGAAAACCTCGCTAAAGCTGCCTAGATTTGCACCGAGCTTTTTTCCTTTCAAATTAGGGATTGTTTTAATGTCGGATTGGGCGACTACCACGTCTGCACCTGTCGATTCATCCAATACCATCACAGCTTGCATATCAGGATTTGTGGCACTCAAGATCACCAAATCGCCCAAGGTCAATCCGATCCCATCATACTTCCCTGCACTGAAATCCGCGTCTTGGAATTGTGAGTAGCCTACATAGCTGAGTTCCACGTCTACCCCTTGCGCTTTGAAGAATCCTTTGTCTTGAGCAATGATGAGAGGTGTATAGCCAACAAAAGGAACACAAGATACTTTTAGGGGAGGAGGTTTTACTTTTAGAGGTTCCGGAAAATGACAAGCAAACAGTAGGCAGCCGGTAATAATAAAGATACAGATGAAATTGAGTAGTTTAGACATACTATCTAAAGCATTCCTGGTGTAGAAAAGGCGATTTATATTTTCTTGAGTCCGATCGACCTAAGTGCATCGTCCGCAATCGCCGCTAAACCTGTTCCGGTGGCAATATCTAGAACAAGCTTGCCCGATCGCACTTTTGCCAATTCTACTAACCGAGTTGCAGCCTGTTTGTGAAATTCCTTCTCGTAGTCGGGCGGTTGTTGAAGTCATTGAGAATCTGCCGTTTGTAGGCACTTAACGAGTCAGTCATGCCGAATTACTGGTTTAACTTTCTACATTGTGACAGTTATGGTCGATCGCGACTCTCGTCGCAGGTGACATCAGCCGGCAATCTCTACAATGCCCGCAAATGTATGCAAAACCGCTACTGAGTATCAACTCTCCGGCAACAAACACCCGCCCAACTGGGATCGCGAAGCTGTAATCCGCTACAATCTGTGTTTGGTAAAGAATTTTTACAAGTTCACAGCCCATTACAGCCTTTGCGGCTTGTACTACCCAACCTGCCTGAAAATATGGATTTTGCTACTCTTGCTGCCCAGCTAAATGCTGGAACTATCTTGCCAGAGGGAATTGTCATCATCACCCTCTTGGTGGTTCTCGTCGGCGATTTAATCGTAGGCCGCAGTTCCTCGGGTTGGACTCCCTACGTTGCCGTTGCGGGTTTGTTGGCCGCCGTCGCTGCCTTGTGTTTGCAGTGGGATAACACGGATACCATCTCGTTTCTGGGCGGTTTTAACAGCGATGCCTTGAGTTTAGTGTTTCGCGGAATTATCGCTTTGAGTACGGCTGTCACTATTTTGATATCCGTCCGCTATGTACTGCAAACGGGTACTGCTTTAGCGGAATTTATCGGCATTTTGCTGACCGCTACTTTGGGGGGAATGTTCCTCAGCGGCGCTGATGAATTGGTGATGATTTTTATTTCGTTGGAAACTCTGAGTATCTCGTCTTATTTGCTGACGGGTTACACAAAACGCGACCCGCGTTCCAATGAAGCTGCTTTGAAATATTTGTTAATTGGGTCGTCTTCTTCGGCGGTGTTTCTCTACGGGCTTTCGCTGCTGTACGGGTTGTCTGGCGGCGAAACTAAGCTGAGTACGATCGCGGCTAACCTTTCTACTGTGGATGAAGGTCAATCTCTCGGTTTGGTGATTGCTTTGGTTTTTGCGATCGCCGGCATTGCCTTCAAAATCTCTGCGGTTCCCTTCCACCAATGGACTCCTGACGTTTACGAAGGTTCTCCTACACCGGTTGTTGCCTTCCTTTCTGTCGGTTCCAAAGCAGCCGGTTTTGCCCTAGCAATCCGCTTGTTAACAAGTGCTTTCCCCGCACTTACCGAACAGTGGCACTTCGTATTCACGGCCTTAGCCATTCTCAGCATGGTGTTGGGAAATGTGGTTGCCCTCGCCCAGACTAGCATGAAGCGGCTTTTGGCTTATTCGTCGATCGCCCAAGCCGGTTTTGTAATGCTGGGTTTGATTGCAGGAACAGAAGCCGGTTACTCCAGCATGATATTTTATATGTTGGTTTACCTGTTTATGAACTTGGGTGCTTTCGCCTGCATAATCCTGTTCTCGCTGCGGACTGGAACCGACCAAATTAGCGAATACTCGGGTTTGTACCAAAAAGACCCGCTGTTAACTTTAGCCTTAAGTATTTGCCTGCTTTCTCTCGGTGGAATTCCGCCCCTGGCTGGATTTTTCGGCAAAATCTATCTGTTCTGGGCCGGCTGGCAAGCAGGACTTTACGGCTTAGTTATTCTGGGATTAATTACCAGCGTAGTTTCGATTTACTACTACATCCGCGTTGTCAAGATGATGGTAGTAAAAGAACCTCAAGAAATGTCAGACGCGGTAAAAAATTATCCCGAAGTTCGTTGGAACCTTCAGGGAATGCGGCCTTTGCAAGTCAGCGTTGTACTCACCTTGGTTGCGACAACATTGGCGGGAATTTTGTCTAACCCTTTGTTTAATTTGGCTAATGATGCTATTACCAAAACTCCCATCTTGCAGTCGGCATTGAGTCATGTGCAACCTGTTGCGGGTGCGAAAATTGAATCGAATTTGGTGTCTCGCCGGGATTAATTTTTCCTGGTTTTGAAATAGTGGAAAACGCCTGACTCTTTGAAGTTGGGCGTTTCTTTTTTGTTGTGATATACTGTTAATTATGATTTTTAACCGCAGATGTAGGCAGATTAACGCAGATTAACGCAGATAAAAGTTAGTACAGAGGCAATAATGTTAGTACAAAGTAAGGAAAAGTTTTATACTCCAGATGAGTACCGGGAGTTAGAGGAAACTGCTGAGTTTAGAAATGAATACCGCGATGGAAAAATTGTACAAATGAGTGGTGGCAGTATTAATCACAGCCAGATAATCGGTAATATTTATGCGTTCTTAAAATCTGCTTTGCGGGGAAAGAATGCCAGACCATTTATGAGCGATTTGCGGTTGTGGATTCCTCGGTATCGACGCGGGACTTATCCAGATGTGATGGTAGTTGAAGGAGAATTAGTTTGCACAGAGGGACGGAAAGATGAAATACTCAATCCTGTGCTGATTGTGGAAGTGCTTTCTAAGTCTACCAAGGATTTCGATCGGGAGGATAAGTTTCGGTTTTATCGATCGATCCCTGAATTCCGTGAATATGTGTTAGTCAATCAATCTGAGTTTTTAGTCGCACAATATATTAAAACCGAATCAAATG
The DNA here is from genome assembly GCF_036701145.1 of Microcoleus sp. Pol17C6. Lineage (NCBI taxonomy): Bacteria > Bacillati > Cyanobacteriota > Cyanophyceae > Oscillatoriales > Microcoleaceae > Microcoleus > Microcoleus sp. Pol17C6. Next base: position 39,149 of record NZ_JAUBQH010000047.1, on the reverse strand, counting down.
AATGGTTGTTTCGGGAATATGAGGGAGAATCAGCAATAGTTTCCTTCGCTTCAGTGGAAGTGCAAATGTCGATGCTCGATATTTATGAGCTGGTTGTATTGGAAACCCAGGAAACAGAAGTACAAGAATAAAATTAATGCTATTGGGGGATGCGAATATCAAGAGACTCGACTGCTGAATCAAATTTATTCAGTAGTAATCGAGATTGTTACCAAGAAGTCGGGGATTTCGTTGGTTTGCACGTGAGTTTCCAAATTTAAATTAAGAGTAAAAATAGATGAATGTAATTTGGTTACTATTAAAAGCTTCTTGGTTAAATGTTTCCATCGCCATACTCACAGGCTTAATCAGCGGCGGTTGCAGCGCTATGTTAATTTCCCTAATTAATCGGGCAATTAGCGACAATTCCAATGGTAATTTAGTCTGGTATTTTGCGGGATTAGCAATCTTGGCTCTTTTGAGTGGCTTTGTATCCCAATTTTTATTAATTTATCTCTCTCAAGAAGCTGTTTATAATTTGCGTCTGAGTTTGAGCCGTGGCATTTTGTCTACTCCTTTGCGGAATTTGGAAGAGTTGGGCGCTAACCGCTTGCTGGCAACTCTGACAGATGATGTGGGAACGCTTTCTAATACTATATTTTTGATTCCTTTTCTTTGTGTTGATCTCGCCGTTGTCGTGGGCTGCTTAACTTATTTAAGCACGATTTCGGGTACGGTTTTTGTTGTTGTCTTTTGTTTTTTGGTGCTGATGATTGGCACGGTGCAGTTGTTGCTCAGCAAAATGCGGAAATTCTTCGATTTAGCCAGAGAAGAACAAGATACATTATTTAAGCATTTTCGCAGTATTACTGATGGGATTAAGGAACTTAAACTGCATTCGTTGCGCCGCCAAGAGTTTTTTACTGAACAATTGCAGGTGAGTGCTGATGCTTCCCGCGATTATAACGTGACTGCTTTGAATACTGGCGCAGTTGCGATTGGAGTCGGTCAGTTGCTGTTTTTTATGCTGATGGGTTTGCTGCTGTTTGCTTTGCCGAAATTTGTGCCAGTTTCTACACCTGTTTTGTCAGCTTATATTCTGACAAGTACCTATTTGATGTCTCCATTTCAGAATATTTTGCAAAGGTTGCCGGCAATTTTTCGTGCTAATACTTCGGTGGAGAAGATAGAGAGAATGGGATTGGCTTTGGCGAGTCAAGCTGAGATAAATTCAACGGTTAAACCGTTTCCAACTGCTGAGTGGGAGACGCTGGAGTTAAATCGAGTAATTCACAGCTATCCGGGAGAAAAAGAAGACAGCAATTTTATTTTGGGCGAGCTTAATTTGAAGTTTCATCCGGGTCAATTAGTGTTTATAATTGGCGGTAACGGCAGCGGTAAGTCAACTCTCGCTAAGCTAATCACTGGTTTGTACATTCCTGAATCGGGAAAAATTATCTTAGATGGCCAGCCAATTACTGATGAAAATCGAGAGTGGTACAGGCAGAATTTTTCTGCGATTTTCTCGGATTTCTATCTGTTTGAAAGGCTTTTGGGGATGACTAATCACGATTTGGACAAGCAGGCGGCTGAATATTTGCGAGAGTTTCATTTGGAGAATAAAGTTCAGGTGAAAGACGGAGTTTTGTCAACTACGGCTTTGTCTCAGGGACAGCGAAAGCGGCTGGCTTTGCTGACTGCGTATTTGGAAGATAGACCCATTTATTTGTTTGATGAATGGGCTTCGGATCAAGACCCGTTTTTCCGCGATATTTTTTACAAGCAGTTGCTACCGGAGTTGAAGCGGCGGGGGAAAACGGTGTTTGTGATTAGTCACGATGACCGCTATTTTGATTTAGCCGATCGCGCAATTAAACTAGATTACGGTAAAGTAGAGTATGACAGATCAAATGGATAAGTACCGAATTGTCGAAACTTTGACCGAAAGCCAGGTTTCCGACTTGATGGATTTGTACAAAAACGAGTTTTGGAGCGACAAGCGGACGCGGGAAGATGTTGTGAAAATGCTGGCTTCTACTGATGTTATCATTGGTTTTGTCGATGAGAGCGATCGACTAATTGGCATTACCCGCGTCATTACCGATTTCGTATACAGAGCCATGATTTTTGATGTGATTATCAAGCCGAGCCACAGAAAGATGGGAATGGGTGCGAAGTTGATGGATGCAGTTTTAACTCATCCCAAACTGCAAGCTGTCGAGCATTTTTATCTTAATTGTTTGCCGAACATGATGCCGTTTTACGAGCGTTGGGGTTTCTCGGATGATGTGGGCGAACTAAAGTTTTTGCGGCGCACAACAGGCTAAACTCAGCCCTTTAAAAGCCCCAATTTTTCTCGAATTACGTCTTCTTTGAAACCTACTAAAACAGCGGTTCCATCTTTAACGAAAAGAGGACGCTTGAGCAGCATCGCATCCTTAGCAAAAGCATCTACCCACTCTTCGCTAGTCCAATTTTTCTTGTCATCGTCCAAAGCGCGGTAAGATTGACCGGAAGTATTTCGCATGGGTTGAAAACCCAAAGCAGCTACCCAGCTTTGAATTGTTTCGCGAGTCGGCGGCTGTTCTTTGGTGTTAATGAACTCGTAATTAACCTCGCTATCTTTGAGCCACTGGAAAGCTTTTTTGCAGGTTCCGCAGTTCGGGATTCCGTAAACTTGAATTGACATAATAATGATGGTTGACTGTTGACTGTTTACTGCTGGCTAATAACAACTAACAACTGACAACTGACTAATGACTACTGACTAATCTAGCTTGTTGAACCCATTTTTGCACGCGATCGACTGAAGGAGTCAAGTCATTGCGCTGCATTGTCGCTACGTGCAGCCTTAAAACTTGTTGGTGCAATCTCTCCACGGGCATTTGAGCCAATTGAGCCGGAGAAGCAACGCCGGCGTGAAGTAACAGCCCGCAATACTGACACCCTACACTTGGAATTCGAGCCAAATTTGCCATCGCTACCCATTTATTAACATATTGAATGTTAATCTGTAATTGATTGGCTAGCAACACTTTCGCCGCTGGCGTTTTCGTCATGCGAATTAGTTGTCCGGTTGTGGTGATGCTGCACTCTTCCAGTTGAGATTGGTTTTCCTTGCTCAATCCCGGTAAGTGTGCGATCGGCCAATCGCGTACTTGCGCTGAAGTTTGAGGAGCTTTGTGAGAAATTTTCATGTTTTTTCAGTTAATTTTACTTATACTTTAAAGTCTAAAAGATCAAACCGTCAATATAGGCGATCGCTCATGTCACCCAATCAACAAAAACCAGACTAAGGAATTTGACTGATTGCGGGTGTTGTGACATTTCTGCTAATTGCCTACCAAGTAGCACTTTCAGCCTGGTTTTCCTGCCTGTGGATCAGGCTTCCTGCTTAACCAAATCATCCCCGCGATGACGACAAAAACTATAAAAAATACAGCCTATAAATGCTAGCACAAAAGAAGTTCCTGATGAAAATCTTCGCCAAACTGGCTGCCAAGTTTGCAGTCAGAATTTTAGTGCTTTAATGCTGAGAATGCAAAAACTTGTGGCTGACTGCAAACCCAACTCAAAATTATAGGTTTTTACCCATGACAATTACACAAGGTTATGATTTGTTAACTACTACTCTACACCAACGGCGGCAAAAACTGGCTCGTTTAATTAGTTTTCCGGTGATTTTATGGTCGGGGCGCAGCGTTCCTCGCAATTATCCGGCACTTACTTATCCCTTTCGTGCCAGCAGTCACTTTCTATATTTTGCTGGTTTGCCCTTAGAAAATGCTGCCATTCGCTTAGAATCGGGGAAATTAGAATTGTTCTTAGATGACGCACCTGCTAGCAGCACGCTTTGGCACGGAGAAATGCCGAAAAGAGCAGAAATTGCCGAACTAATTGGGGCTGATGGTGCTTTCCCAATGGCCGAATTGAAAGCACGATCAACCAATACAGCAACGATCGCCGTTCAGGATTCTTGGACTCAGTTGCAACAGTCTCAAATTCTCGATCGCCCTCTGGCACCGCCCAACTCGCCAACCGGAATCGACCTAGAATTAACTCAGGCGATCGTATCTCTGCGCCTGAGCCACGATGCAGCCAGTTTGGCTGAATTGCGTCAAGCTGCGACTGTTACTGTAGAAGCTCACAAAGCCGGAATGGCGGCAACTCGAAATGCTCAAATTGAAGCAGGGGTGCGCGCTGCAATGGAAAGTGTCATCATCTCCAAAAATATGACCTATGCCTATCCTAGTATCGTGACGGTGCATGGAGAAGTGCTGCACAGCGAACATTATCACAATTCCCTACAAACCGGAGATTTGTTGTTAGCAGATGTCGGTGCGGAAACATCAACGGGATGGGCGGCTGATGTGACGCGCACTTGGCCAGTTTCTGGCAAGTTTTCTCCGACTCAAAGAGCGATTTATGATGTAGTTTTAGCAGCGCACGATGCTTGTATTGATTACATTAGTCCGGGCGTGGAATATCAAGACATTCATCTATTAGCTGCTCGAATTATGGCGGAAGGATTGGTTGATTTAGGTATTTTGCGGGGCAATGTTGAAGATTTGGTAGAAATGGATGCTCACGCGCTATTTTTTGTCCACGGAATCGGACATTTAATCGGTTTGGATGTTCACGATATGGAAGATTTAGGAGATTTAGCTGGCTATCAAGAAGGAAGAACGAGAAGCAGTCGGTTTGGGTTGGGATTTTTGCGCTTGAATCGAGTTTTGCGTCCCGGAATGCTGGTATCGATCGAACCGGGATTTTATCAAGTGCCGGCCATCTTAAATAACCCAGAAAACCGCGCCAAATATGAAGATTTTGTTAAGTGGGAGGAGTTGGAAAAATTTGCCGATGTGCGGGGGATACGCATAGAAGATGATATACTTGTCATCGATGAGGGTAGAGAAGTATTGACAGGCAAATTGCCCACAAAAGCTCCGGAGATTGAGGAGTTAGTTGCGGTAAATACGTAAGTAGAGCCTAGCTCGATCGCACATACGCAGTTCCATCAGGGGTGAAAAAAAATAAATAAAGATGAAAAAAGGTTGGCAAAAAAGTCTTTTGATATTAGTTAAAAAAGTGTTCTCGCAAGTTAGAAAACTCCCAGCACTAATACTTCCACGCAGTGTTCGTAAACCTATATCCTCGCGGCCGCCGATGCAAGCTGCACCTTTGCCGAGCAACGAAGAACAGAGGCTAGAAGCACTTCATCGCTACGACATTCTAGATACAGAGGCAGAAGCAGCTTTTGATGATCTAACAGCTTTAGCATCTTATATTTGCGGCACTCCTATTGCTTTAGTAAGCTTAATAGATTCTAACAGACAGTGGTTTAAATCAAAAGTCGGTCTGGAAGCACCCGAAACTCCGAGAGAGTCAGCTTTTTGCGCCCACGCTATTTTAAATCCCAACCAATTGCTAGTTGTACCCAATGCTTTAGATGACGATCGCTTTGCCGCCAATCCGCTAGTAACTTCCAATCCAAATATTCGGTTTTATGCTGGCGCGCCGCTAGTAACTCCTGACGGTTATCCGATCGGCACTTTGTGCGCGATAGATACAATCCCTCGTAATCTCAGCCCACAACAGCTAGAAGCGCTGCGGACTTTAGGACGGCAAATTATCAACCACATGGAGTTGCGAATCAATCTGACTAAATTAAAGCGGGCACAGATCAGGAACAAACAAGTAGAAGAAAAACTCCGTTCTACCGACGAGCAAATTGTCAATTTTTTAGAAGGAATGAGCGATGCTTTTTTTGCTTTCGACACCCAGTGGCGATTTACTTACGTCAATTACAAAGGATCACAATTTTTGAAGCGATCGCAGGAAGAACTTTATGGTAAAAATTTTTGGGAAGAGTTTCCCGAGTTCGCAAATTCGGATTTTTATAAAGAGTATCATGAAGCTGTAGCTAAACAAATTGGAGTGGCTTTTGAAAAATATTATCGCCCCTTAAAAGTGTGGTTGGAAGTCCGGGTTTTTCCTTCTCACGACGGCATTTCTGTGTTTTTTCACGACATAACCAAGCGCAGGCAGATGGAATCTGCACTCAGGAAAGAACAGAAAAAAACTGAAAGTTTACTGCTAAATATTTTGCCAGAACCTATCGCCCACAGGTTGAAGCATAAACCGGGGGTGATTGCTGACAAGTTTGAAAAAGCAACAATTCTTTTTGCTGACTTGGTGAATTTTACCCAAATTTCTACTACCATGTCCGCCACTAAATTAGTATACTTACTGAATGAAATTTTCTCAGCTTTTGACCAACTGAGTGAGAAGCACGGCTTAGAAAAAATCAAGACGATCGGGGATGCTTACATGGTAGCAGCCGGTATTCCCATTGAACGTCCAGACCACGCAGAGGCGATCGCCGAAATGGCGCTGGATATGCTAGCAGCAATTAAGGAATTAAATGTGAAGCTAGATGCGAAATTTGACCTTCGCATCGGGATTAATAGCGGCCCGGTGGTAGCGGGGGTAATCGGGACTAAAAAATTCATTTACGATTTGTGGGGAAATGCCGTGAATACAGCCAGCCGCATGGAATCTCACGGCATAACAGGTCGCATTCAAGTCAGCCACTATACTTATGAGTTGCTCCACGATAAATATGAATTTGAAGATCGTGGCGAGATCGAGATTAAAGGTAAAGGGGAAATGCAGACTTATTTGCTGACGGGTAGAAAAATAGCAAGCGAGCTCAAAATCTCAGAGTAAATAAAACTAAGACTTGAAAGTACCTGATTGTTGAGGGAAACTCCGGAGGCTGCGATTAATCGCCTCGAAGGCGCGATCGCCCTGTGGCAGAACGGCTGCTGCAGATCAACCAAATAAGATTATGCTATAGACAGAGATATCGGAGCAATCCTAGGCGCGGTACTCGACGTTATAAAAATACTAAGTTGAAGTCGTCGGAGCCTTTAATAATGGTTCAATTTCATATTCAAACAGATAGCGATATTCCAGCATCCACCCAACTATTCAATCAAATCAGGTTTGCGATCGCCTCGCGACAATTTCCGCCCGGACACCGCTTGCCCAGCACCAGACAGCTAGCCATGCAGACGGGTTTGCACCGCAACACCATCAGCAAAGTATACCGCCAGCTCGAAAATACCGGACTCGTAGAAGCCCAAGCAGGATCGGGCATTTACGTCCGCGCTCAAGGCAACGAAGTTGTAGGCAACAAACACAAATCTCCGATCCTCGAAGAATATCCCCTTGCCAACAAAATAGTGCAAGGAAGTATCGATAAACTGCTGGAACAGGGCTGTACGCTCAACCAAGCGAGGGAATTATTTTTGGCCGAAATTGACTGGCGGCTCAGGTGCAGCGCCCGAGTGGTCGTCACAGCCCCCACAGAAGACATCGGCGTGGGTGAACTGATGGCGAAAGAACTCGAACAAGCTCTTCGCATTCCCATACAGTTAGTGCCGATGGAACAGCTAGGTACTTTTTTGGATCAAATCTCTTCGGGAACTGTGATCACGAGCCGGTATTTTATCGGAGAAGCAGAATCGATTTCGGCACCGCGTTCGGTGCGAGTTATTCCCGTAGACATTTACGACTACAGCCAGGAAATCCAGCTAGTCGGGGGTTTGCCGAAAGACAGTTATTTGGGTCTCGTTAGCCTGAGTCCGGGAATGCTGCGATCGACCGAAGTCATCATCCACAGCATCCGGGGAGAGGATTTGCTGGTGATGACGGCCTTGGTGTCAGACGAGTACAAGATTAACTCGATCGTGCGATCTGCCAGAACAATTTTTTGCGACCAACCGAGTTTTGCTACAGTTAAAGCTGCAATCAATGCGGCTAGAGAAGATATTATTCGTCCCCCGCAACTGATATGCTCCGAAAATTACATCGGCTCTAAGTCGATTAATTTGCTCAAGCGCGAGTTGGGCTTGGGATGACGAAGGAAGAAGGAAGAAGGCAGAAGGCAGAGGGAAGAAGGAAGAAGGAAGAAGGAAGAAAAACAATTCAACTTTTTTAAGTTACTAATCCCAATGCCCAATGCCCCAATCCCAATGCCCAATGCCCAATGCCCAATGCCCAATTACCGATTACCAATTACCCATTAGAATTATCCATGACAATTGAAATCCAACCTTCAATTAATGTTAAAACGGCGATCGAAAGCCGCCGGGCCGCGCGCAGCTTCAAACCCGATCCGATTCCCCCAGCAATATTGGCAGAGATTTTGCGGTTGGGAGTGCGATCGCCCTCTGGTTACAACTTGCAGCCTTGGCGGTTTATCGTACTTCAAGACTCAGCCAGCAAAGAAAAATTAAAAGCTTGCGCCTTTGATCAGCGCCAAGTGGTAGAAGCCCCAGTAGTATTAATCTGTTGTGGCGATCGACGCGCCGCCAGGCCCGAAAACACCGAAGCTGTCATCGAATTGGGCAAAGCCACAGGGGCAATGAATGACAATTTAGCCGGTTATATGCGACAAGCAATCCCGCAATTGTTCGAGAACCGTCCCTGCTTCGACTCCCTAGAAGCTTGGACAAACAGACATACAATGCTCGCAGTAGCCCACTTAATGATTGCAGCTAAAAGTTTTGGGGTAGACAGTTGTCCGATGGAAGGTTTTGTCAGCGCTAAGGTGAAAGAAGTTTTTCAAATTCCCGAAGAAGTAGATGTTTGCTGTTTGCTGCCGCTTGGTTATGCAGCAGAACCTTTCAAACAATATGGCGGACGTTTTGACGTGACTCAAGTTTATTACAGCGAAAGTTATGGACAGGCTTTGCAAGCTGAGATTTGAGAGTTAAGATTTTGTTGCAACTTGAATTTTAAGAGTTAAGATTTGGAATGAATCGGTGCCCTAGTTCAAACAAATCAAAAATCCCGACAGTTCGGCAATCTAAAATCAAAAATCCCCAATCTAAAATCGAAAGTGGTGATATCAGAGAGAGGAAAAAATATGACAGCAGCAACGCGACAAAGCAACGCACAAATTCTCGAAGTAAAATTGCAGCAACACTTGCAAGCAGCCGGATTTAAAAACTTACCGCTTTATATTAGTTGTGATTTTCGAGATGAATCTTTAACGGTTGTGGGAGAACACCCGCGCAGTTTAGTTCTCAAAGCCAAACCGACTTTTGCGGTGCTAGAAGCAGCAATTATCGAAATAGAACCAGAATCTATTCAACAGATTGGACTTTGCCTAAAAATTACCGGGCAAAAACAGCCTTATGCTTTCCATTCTTTTACCATGCACAACCCTGTTTTGTCAAGACCAAAAACAGTGCAGTTGTTCAAAAAAACCGAGAATACCCCCGCAGAAGAAACAGGGATAGTCTTAACAGAAAATGTTGCTCAGACGGCCGATGTAGAGGAGGAGATACCGTTAGAAACGGATGGGAAAGATGCGTGGGCTGAAGAATATTTCCCCAATTTGTCTGAGAGTTCCAGCAATTCCGATCCGATCGCCTTTAAAGTAGCTGCAATCCCGGCAGATATTGCAGACAATCCCTTCAATCCGCTGGATATGGAAGCGGTAGCAGTTGCCCAAAAACCCAAGCATTCACCGTTTGCGATGCTGGCTGCTGCAGGAATGGTCAGCATGGCGGCGCTAATTTTGGCAGGCGGTTATTATATGCTGAGCCGCCCCTGTGTTATCGGAGAATGTACAGCATTAGCTAATGCCAAACAGTTGAGCGATAATTCGACGAAGACGCTGAAAACGTCAAAAGTTGCCAACAGCCCCCAAGAAGCGCAGCGACAGTTAAAACAGGCGATCGCCCTTTTGGAACCGATTCCCTCTTGGTCAATTCATCGCGGTGAAGCTCAAAGCGCCCTGGAAAACTACCGAAAGCAAAATCAGAATTTAAACTCTGCGATCGATGCAGCGCGCCTCGCACAGTCAGCAGCCCAGAAAACCCAAAATCCGCCTTATTCTGCCGAAAACGGACAGGAAGCGCAAGCTCTGTGGCAAAGTGCGATCGCCGAACTCGGAGAAATCCCCACAGACAGCCCAGTTTATCCGTTTGCTCAGAGAAAGACAAAAGAATACGGGAAGAATTTAGCAACTGGAAATCGCCAGTTAAGCACAGAGAAAAAAGCCGAAAAAACGCTGCTCGCGGCCAAAAGTAGAGCCCAAATAGCAGAAGCTCGCGAAGCAGTAGCTCAGACAGCCGAGACTTGGGATCAAGTGCAATCAGGTTGGGAAGAATCCCTCGACATCCTATCAGAAATTCCCACGAGCACGACATCTTACCAACAAGCTAAACTGTTAGTTCCTAAATACGAAACCAAACTTTCAGAAGCTCGCGAGCGCAAAAATGTCGAAGGAATTTCGGAAAATGCCTATACTCAAGCTGTGACTTTAGCAGCGGAAGCTCAAATTTTTGAGGGCAAAAACGCCTGGTTTAAAGCATCAGAATCCTGGCGAAGAGCTTTGAGTTACGCGGAGCAAGTGCCGGCGGCAACTGCATATTCTCAGAAAGCCCAACCGCTGATCGCTTCCTACAAAACTTCATTGCAGCAAGCAGAAGTAAGGTTACAGGAAGAAAGGAACCTACAAAAAGCCCGCACTGATTTAGATAGAACTTGTAAAGGCAACCCCAAGATTTGCGACTATACTGTTAGCAAAGATTTGATTGCGGTACAGATGACTCCTAATTACGTGCAGAAACTGCAACAAACTTTCATTCAAGCAAACAACAACAATGCTGTGAAGTCTCGCCAAGCTGTAGAAAAGCACGTTCAAACGTTGCAAAAAGCTTTGGAGGCGATCGCCGAAAACGCCAAAATCCCGATGCAGGTGTACGATGGCGAAGGCAAGCGGATTGGGAGCCACGAACCGAAATAGTTGTATTTGTAGGGTGCGTGAGGGCGAAAAATTTGTCAGAACGATCGCAATATTTACACTCACGCATCGCCAGCAATTTCATCCGCAGTCAATCCCGCTTGAAAAACTTGTTGCGCCGTCAAATTTAACTCTGGAAAAGTTGGCGACTCAATCCTATCATTTCCCCGAAACAAACTCACCTCATACTCGCCGTCAACCAACTGATAAACCGATATCGTTGGTTGCTTGGGATTGCCAATAAACCTGCGACCCCCCAAACCGAGATAATCTACAATCCAGTATTCAGGAATCCCGATTAGTTCGTATTCGCCGACCTTCCTGATGTAGTCATTTTGCCAATTCGTGCTAACGACTTCAACAACAAGCGGAATTGATGCGCCTTGAGTCACAGTTGAGAACTTTTGCCACAGAGGTTCTGATGCTAAATTGGGGCGATTTAATATCAGAATATCTGGAGAATAAGCAGAGTCATTTTCGAGGTTTTTAACTAATGCTTGTTTGGGGAAAATGTACGGAAGTTTTAGCCTTCTAGACTCAGCGTTTAATTCTGAACCTAAAAAACTGATAACTTCTTCATGCTCTCCTAATGGCTGTGACATTTCAACAATCTCTCCATTGTGCAGTTCATAACGTGCATTTTCGGGCTTCCATTCCGCAAATTCTTCAAAAGTTAGCGGTTTACTTGCTATTTGAATCATGGCTATTCTCCTTAGTGATGACTGGGGCGGGCTATTCGGCTCACCCCACAAGATAACTCACTCTGTGTGGAACAGGCCGGAAAGCCTGTTCAATAAAATAAGGCTAAATGCAAGTTCCTACCTACATTATATTACCCATTGTCAATGCCCAATGCCCAATTACCAATGCCCAATTACCAATTCTTAATTACCAATTCTTAATTACCATTTTATCAATTGTGCATCTTGATTAAAAAACTTCCGGGACAATCCCTCAGTCAACAGCAGAGTTGCGATTACAGTTGCCAGCGCTAACACAAACATAATCAAAATCTGGTAAGATGCTGCATTGAGAGGACTGATACCGCTCAGCATTTGACCTGTCATCATTCCGGGTAAAGTCACGATTCCTACCACCGTCATTGTATTTAAGAGCGGGATTAATCCAGCTTTGATCGCATCTTTGCGGTACTGCTTTACTGCTTGCTGCGGCGTCGAACCTAAACTTAAATGGGTTTCTATTTCTAACTGGCTGCTATTAACTGTACTGACAAGTCTTTCGCCCGCGATCGCCCCGGAGTTCATAGCATTGCCCAAAATCATACCCGCTAAGGGAATCAGGTATTGCGGTTCGTACCAAGGGTCAGGTTGCAAAATTAGCAAGTTTGTATAGGCGAGAGTCAAGGCCGTACTGATAAAAATTGAACCCCAAACTAAGGGCAGTAAGTTCTTGATTTTTTTGCTGATGCGGTTGCTGGCAACCATGCTAGCTGTTGTCAGCATGATTGCTAAAACTGCTAAAACCAGCCAAGGATTTTTCCCCTCCGGGTCAAATACGACTGCGAGCACGTATCCGACTAAGATTAGCTGGATCAGGGTGCGCCCTGCGGCGATCGCGATCGCCCCCTCCAATCCCAATCCCTGCCACGCCGAAAGCCCGATCGCGATCGCCACCATCCCCAAAGCCCAACCCAAATCTGTAAAATCTAGCTCAATTAACTCCGGCATACCCTTTTGATAATGTGATTGTTTGCCTGTCCAAATATAAGATATTGCAATAAAGGTTTCTGAGAAACAGTTTTGCTGCAAGAATTTGCTTTGATAATGCTTGAAATTTGTGGTGTGAAGAGTGAATAATGTTCCCCCCCTCGACTTAACCCGCCAATACGCGCAGATTGGCGACGAGATAACCGCTGCGGTGCAAAAAGTGCTTGCCTCTGGCGGCTACGTAGGCGGCCCAGCCGTGAAGAGTTTTGAACGAGAGTTCGCCGACTACACGGGAGTTTCCGAGTGCGTGGGCTGTAACTCTGGCACGGATGCGCTGATTTTGGCTTTGCGTGCTCTCAAAATTGGCCCCGGCGATGAAGTGATTACCACTCCTTTTACCTTTTTTGCTTCGGCTGAGACAATTAGCGCCGTCGGTGCAACTCCAGTATTTGTCGATATTGACAGCGAGACTTTTAATCTGGATGTCGAGCTCCTCGAAGCGGCAATTACCGACAAAACCAAGGCAATTATGCCAGTGCACATCTTCGGCCAACCGGTAGACATGACTCGGTTGATGGAAATTGCGACTCGACACAATTTAGCCGTAATTGAAGATTGCGCCCAATCTGTCGGGGCCGAGTGGCAGTCTCGAAAAGTCGGCAGCATCGGCCATGTCGGCTGCTTTAGTTTTTATCCGACCAAAAATTTAGGCGCTTGCGGTGACGGTGGCGCGGTGACGACAAATGATCCAGCCCTCGCAGCTTCGATGCGAGTGCTCAAAGAACACGGACAGTCTTCTAGATATTTCTACGAAGAAATCGGGTACAACAGCCGTTTAGATGCCCTGCAAGCGGTGATTCTCAGCATTAAATTGCGGTATCTCGACAGTTGGAACGCGCAGCGGCAGGAGAAAGCGGCACTTTACAGCGAATTTCTCTCCCGCGTGCCCGGAGTTGCCGTCCCCAAAGAATTGCCGGAAGCAAAAGGAGTTTGGAATCAATACACGATCCGGCTGACAAGTCCAGAAGAGGCGCAAAATTCCTCTGGCGATTTTCGAGATTGGATGCGGGATCAGTTGCAGGAAGCTGGCATCGGTTCGATGGTTTACTATCCGTTACCTTTGCACCTGCAACCTGTTTACAAATCTTTGGGTTATCTTGTCGGTCAGTTGCCAAAGGCTGAGCAAGTTTGTCGCGAAGTCTTGTCTTTGCCGATGTTCCCGGAACTGTCGAGGGATCAACAAGAGCGGACGATTTATGGGCTGAAAGATTGCTTGGCAAAGGCCGATCGCATCCGGTAGCTTTGGCGCGATGGCATCAGCGAGGGAAATGCAGGAGGAGAAAAGAATTGCAGGGTTGCAGTGTTGTGAGAATGTGCAGCGGTCAGGGAGAGCCGTTAAGTATTTTGACCGATCACTTGTACTTTTATGTACTATATTTAATGAAAAGAAACAAATTTAGGCTAGCAATCCGCCTCGAACGGGTGCATTTTCCGCTCGCCTAAAACTTGCAGTGCGATCGGTCAATGATGAAGAAGGAAGAAGGAAGAGGGAAGAGGGAAGAACGAAGAAGGAAGAACGAAGAACGAAGAATAAATAATATTTGAACTTTCGACTTCCATCCCCGATGCCCGATGCCCGATGCCCGATGCCCGATGCCCGATGCCCAATTCTCAATTTAACCTGTAATTTTCAGAAGATAAGAGGAAAATAAACGAGTGCCTCAGTATCAATTCACTCAGGCTAGACGCTACGATCCACAAGCGATCGCTCAGTATTACCGCAACCGTCCTTGGAAAGCAATTTGGCGCGCAATTACCGTTATTTGGTCTTTTGCGGGCTTCGTGCTGGGGATGCTGTGGGACAGTTGGCAGCACGAAGTCGCAGCACACCAGCCGGAACGGGCCGCCCACCTGCGACAAATACTCACTCGCTTGGGCCCCACTTTCATTAAAGTCGGCCAAGCCCTTTCTACCAGACCGGATTTGATCCGCAAAGACTTTCTCGAAGAATTGATCAAACTTCAGGATCAATTGCCGCCGTTTGACTCGGTGCGCGCTTTCGAGATTATTGAAGCGGAACTCGATCGCAAAATTAGCGAAACCTATAGCGAAATCTCTCCCGAACCTGTCGCCGCGGCAAGTCTCGGTCAAGTCTACCGAGCTCGCCTCCTCACCGGGGAAGCAGTAGCAGTCAAGGTTCAGCGACCGAATTTGCTGCCAGTTTTGAGCCTGGATCTTTATTTAATGCGCTGGGCCGCTGGATGGTTGGGCCCCTTGTTGCCGCTGAATCTCGGTCACGACCTTTGTTTAATAGTCGATGAATTCGGTATCAAATTGTTCGAGGAAATTGATTATATCAATGAAGGACGCAACGCCGAGAAATTTGCGACAAATTTTGCCGATGACCCGACAGTAAAAGTTCCGAGTATTTACTGGCGTTATACTTCAAATTGCGTTCTCACTCTCGAATGGATTGACGGCATCAAGCTGACAGATATGGCAAGTGTTAAAGCCGCAGGTTTGGATACCGATAGTTTAATTGAAGTCGGAGTCCGCAGCGGTTTGCGGCAGTTGCTGGAACACGGATTTTTTCATGCTGACCCCCATCCGGGAAATCTGTTTGCCTTAGCGGACGGCCGCATGGCTTACATTGATTTTGGGATGATGGATCAGATGGAAGAAACAACTAAAGAAACTTTGGTTGATTCTGTGGTTCACTTGATCAACAAAGATTACTTACAATTAGCCAAGGATTTTGTCAAACTGGGCTTTTTGACACCAGATACAGATATTATGCCGATCGTTCCGGCGTTGGAATCTGTATTAGGTGATATCGTCGGCGAAAAGGTGTCAGATTTTAACTTTAAGACGATTACAGACCAGTTTTCGGAGTTGATGTACGATTATCCTTTCCGGGTGCCGGCGAAATTTGCCTTAATTATTCGCTCTCTGGTGACAGAAGAAGGTTTGGCCCTGACGCTGAATCCCGATTTCAAGATAGTCGATGTGGCGTATCCTTATGTAGCGCGGCGTTTGTTGAACGGAGAATCTCCGGCACTGCGGCGGCGACTGATTGAGGTATTATTCAAAGATGGCAAATTCCAGTGGAACAGGTTAGAGGACATGATCGCGATCGCCCGATCCGATCGTAGTTTCGACTTGCTCCCCACAGCACAACTAGGCTTGCAATTTTTGCTGTCAGAGGAAGGGTCGTTTTTGAGACGCCAGCTAATGTTAGCTTTGATTGAGGACGATCGAATCCACACCGAAGAAGTTCGCAGTCTGTGGAACTTAGTCAAGGAAGACTTGCAGCCCAGTCGCCTGTTCAACGTTGCTCTAGGCGCTTTGACGGATTTTTCCACAGCAGGAGCAGCGGCGCTAACTCGGTTTTAATTAGAAGGAAGAAGGAAGAGGGAAGAAGGAAGAAGGAAGAGGGAAGAAGAAAGAAAAATAATTCTACTTTTGCCGATTCCCAATTCCCAATTCTCAATTACCTACTCCCAATTTCCAATTACCCAAATTACCCAAATTAAGGAATTATTCGTGTATTATTTTCCAGAACCTCCCTATTTTTTAATGTCGGCTGGACTGCTAGCAGGGATGGCCTCCGGTGTAGCATTTGAAGCAACTCTCAAACAATCCGTACAACAGTGGTCTAAAAATCGTTCTACTCGCACCTTGGCTAACCTGCCAAGGCTACAATTGGTCATACCTTTTCTGGGAATGGCTGGCGGTATTTGCGTATTTTTAGCTTCTGGAATGGAGATTTTTGGCTTCCCAAAACTACTTTCTTATGCCCTAGCTTTGCCACTGACGGTACTCACAGGTTGGCTAGTTTGGACTCAGTTGGGTAAGCTTTTGATCGAGTTAGAACGCGGAGGTTCCCAAGCGCTGGATTTAGATTCTTTTGAACAATGAAAGGTTAACTATCAACCTCTTTTTATCTGAAGGAAGGGGGTTGATAGTTCTCTAAGATTATCCTATTTGATGTTTTTTGAAACGCAGAGGAAGAGAAAGAGAAAGAAGAATAGGACAACTTATGCAATAATTTCTGTAAAATTTTTAAAATCTAAAATCTAAAATCTAAAATCTAAAATCTAATGAGTATTGTTATTGTTACGGGTGCGGCGGGATTTATTGGCTCTAACTTAGTAGAAACTCTTTTAAATAGAGGGGACACGGTTATCGGTGTTGATGAGTTCAACGATTATTACGATCCGGCTCTCAAGCGCAAGAATATTGCACGATTTGAAAAGTATCCGGGTTTTGAATTGGTGGAAGGCGATATTTTGTCTCTAAATTGGCGAGGTCTTTTATCCGATGTTAAGGTAATATTTCATCAGGCGGCGCAAGCCGGAGTTCGTGCTAGCTGGGGCGATGGTTTTCGCAGTTATACCGAACGCAATATTAACAGCACCCAAGTATTGTTAGAAGCTGCAAAAGATGCGCCAAAATTGCAAAAGTTTGTCTATGCTTCTTCTTCTTCTATTTACGGTAATGCTGAATCTTTTCCCACGAATGAAAATGCTTGTCCGCACCCGGTTTCTCCCTACGGAATTACGAAATTAGCCGGTGAACGTTTGTGCGGGCTTTATTACAAAAATTTTGGTCTTCCGACTACTTCGCTGCGCTATTTTACTGTTTACGGGCCTAGACAGCGCCCCGATATGGCTTTTCACAAGTTTTTTAAGTCGATTTTGTTTGATGAGGCGATTTCAATTTTCGGCGACGGATTGCAAACGCGGGATTTTACGTTTATCAGCGATTGCGTTGCGGCGAACTTAGCAGCGGCTGAGGTTCCAGAATCTGCGGGAGAAGTTTTTAATATTGGTGGGGGAAGTCGGGTAGTTTTGAGAGAAGTTATTGATACAATAGAGAGAATTGTCGATCGACCTATTCGGATAGATTTTACTGAAGCTGCGAGGGGAGACGCCCGACACACTAGCGCTGATGTGTCTAAAGCCAAGAAAATCTTAGGTTATCAGCCGCAGGTTGCTTTAGAAGAAGGCTTAAGGCGCGAATGGGAGTGGATTCAGTCTTTGTACAGTTAGATGCTATCTATCCCAGAAATTCCGCAGCTTAAATTGAAAGTTGTTAACTTTTTGACTTCCCCAAGTTTTGAGATTTCTCCCCAAGCGAACCAACAAATTTGGAGGCGCGAGTTTTGGCTGTGTTTCCGGCGAATTCAAATAGCGATAGTGGAGAAATACGTCTCGGTAGGGAATCTCAACATCTTCGCCAGCACACAATCGAGTAAACTTTGCAGCCGAAATACTCATGTAGTGCAAATAAGTAAGCCGCCGTCCTTTATCATATAAAACATTATCTATCACATCAAATTGAGAAGACCAATGATTTCCCGTTACCTGTTCGGGTTGAGCATATGCAAAGTTGTAAAAAGAGATTTTGCTGCGGGCGACTAAATAGTTAAGTAAAGATTGGTCAGATGCACTCAAACACATAATTTCCGCTTCTCCTGATGTTAAGTTATCTAACAGTTGGACTGAATTTTCTCTATTAAATATTTCTTTTTTGGAAGCAAACAAACCTGTACAAAAAGTATGAGAGGGCAGTTGGTCAATATTGAAAATATGTGGCAATTTCTCTGAGGACAAGTCAAATACATAGTTGAGGTCTGATTTGTATTGAAAATCGTTTGCTACCCAATCAACTCGATCGAGTTTTTGATAAATATAATCCAGACAACCCATTAACAGAGTGTCCGCGTCAAAATATACAAATTTGTCAAAAGGCCCGTCAAAACAGCATAATTTTCGATGCCTGGTCAAACAGTGAACTGATTTCAAACCTTGAGCTTGCCAAACTTTTTGAGCTTTGGCGTGAGATGTCCAAGCTTGAGTTGCAAACTCTTCCCAGAAATGAATTGAATCGGTGTTGTCAAAGAGGGTGACATTAGGACGAATTGCAATTTCTCCTCGCACTTTTTTAAGTCTATCATCATAGGGAATGATACAAACGGGAATATCTTTTGCCCCATTGACTTCGAGACTGTTTAACAAAGCGACTAAGTGGTCGAAAACCACATCGTTTGCTAGTATATAAATACCATTAGTCATAATTTTTAAGTTTTTTAAATCCTTTACCAAATATTCCGGTAGGGTGTGTTGGGCGCTGGGGAATGATCTCGGCTTTATCGAATTTATCGACTATCAAAACAGCAGCCAATGCACCTAAATTCTCGCGCAAGGTGCGTTAGCCCCTGGCAGATATCTCGGCTTTATCAAATATTATAACAGCGCCCAACACACGATAAAATATCGCATATTATAACAGCGCTCAACACACCATGCAAAGAGCGAAATATTTTTTGCACTAAATTTGGTTGTTCCTCATTGAGATAACGATAATGTTTCCAAAGTTTCCAATAAGGGCTGCCCGATTTAATCGGGATTCCAGCCCAGTGAATATATTTTAACCTTTTGCCTTTGTCATAAAGAACATAATTTATTTCCTGAAAATGCTGGGAACCAGCCCAGCTTCCCGGTTCGGTTGCTGAATCTTTAACAAGATTGCAGCGCTTGGGAATCAGTTTGAGAATGATATAATTTAGTATAGGTTGGTCTGTGACATTTTGACTAAAGTCAAAATATTCTCGATGCTGCGAACATTCTCGCAAAATCTCATACATTTGCGCTTCTGTAATAGTTCCTTTTTTAGAAGCCCAAAAACCGCTGTTAAATACATCTTGAAGCTGTGATTTGGTAAAGATATTTTGTTCTTTTACAGCGGGTGAAAATACATTTCGCAGTTTTTCGCTGAGGTGGTGGTAGTCGCAGCAAAAAAAGTCTACTTCTGATAGTTTGTTAAGGTTGGCTGCGATGTCTTCAAAGACGATGATATCGGTATCGATGTACAGAAATTCGTCAAGCGGGCCAAACCAGGTGGCGAGTTTTCGCATTTTGTTGGGGAGGGCTAAAAAGTTGCGATCGAACATTTGGCCAATTTCTCTGGTAAACTGTTCGACAAACTCCAGATTTGGGAACAATTGCACCCCGTGGAGACTGCTGAGTGCGGCTGCGACTTGCTGATAATTGTCGTCGAAGGGAATCAGAAAAATTGGTACTTGACAATTATACAGACGTATGCTGTTTAAAAGGGCGATCGCACTTTCGATCACCTTATCATTCGCAACAATATAAATACCGCGACTCATACATTTATCCTCAACCTTCTCAATACCCTTTTTAACAAATTCGGCGCACAAACCTCAGTATAAGACTTTGGCGCTTGGGCAAAAATCGGACGCTTGGACGGTTCGCGGAGATAGCGGTAATGCAGGAACAAATCGCGATAGGGAAACTCAATATTTTCCCCTGCACAAACTCTCCGAATTAAATCCGGCGGCACACCAATATAATGAATGTAAGTAAGTCGGTTTCCCTTGTCGTACAAAATCTGATCTTGCTCTTCAAAATGTTTAGAAGTGACGCTGCACCCGGTTTTTTCGCCATCCGGGAGGCTGTAAGCAAAATTATAGCTATTCATCCCCGTTTTCATCACCATATAATTGAGCAACGGCTGTTCTCCCGCACCTTCATAGAGAATTTCCGCCTCGCCAGATTGCAGATGAGCTAACAGCCATTCCCTAGTATTTTGCTCAAACAATCCTTGCTTGCTGGCGTAAAATCCCGAACAAAATATTTCCGAGTCGATCCGATTTTTCTCAAAAACTTCTAGGAGTTTTGGCGACTGAATATTGTATACTTTAGTTGGGTCGCGAAATTGAAAATCATAAACCACAAAATCCGATTCCTCTAACTTCTGAAAAACCGCATCTAGGGAATTCATCACCAAAGTATCCGCATCCATATAGATAAACTTTTCAAACGGGCCGTCGAAAGCGCAAAAGCGCCGGTGTGCGCCGTAAAGCCGGAATTTTTTGCGGTTCAAACGCTCTGGTGCGGCTGCTTGCATGAATTTATCCCATCGCTGAATAGATGCGCTATCTTCATAAATAAAGACGTTGGGATGGTTAGCAATTTTAGCTTGGATTTGCTCTATTTGGTCGTCAAAAGGATAAATACAGACCGGAGTATTTGAGCCTAATATAATTTCAATACTGTTGAGTAAAGCAATTAATTGGTCGTAAACTTTATCGTTGGCTAGCGTGCAAATTCCATTCATATATAGTTGCTCAATTATATCGGGTCCGCTCGCTCAATCACGATTTAAAGCTTTCAAATAAAAGCCTATCGACCTCCGGCAAAAATGACAAGACATAAAAATCATCGCCGGATACTACAAACCAAAAACCAGAGACTACGTTAAAACACAAGCCACGCGAAAACCAACATCTATAGCCCGGAAGCTAGCCGAATATCTAAGACGAGTGGCACTGCGGCAATATACCGCAGAATATTCCCAGGAACCGCCACGCTGGATACGTTTATCATTTGCGCTAGTTTCCCAAGAACTTCCGTCAGTTGGTGCGCCGTTATAGTTTTCGTGCCAGGTATCGCTGCACCACTCCCAAACATTGCCGTGCATATCGTACAGTCCAAAGGCATTGGGGGTAAAACTCCCGACATCCGTTGTTTCTCGCCTGCGATTGTAAGAGTCTGTGGGGGGAGCGTTTGCGTAGGCAGGGTATTTGTCATGGTTGACTAATTCTATGGTAATGGTTTCCCCAAAATGAAATGGCCCTGTTGTACCCCCACGACAGGCGTATTCCCATTCTGCTTCACTCAGGAGGCGATATTTGTTGCGGGTTTTTTCTGAGAGTTTGTCGCAGAATTTGACGGCATCTTGCCACGACACACCTATTACAGGACGTTTTTCACCTTTGACAACCGATGGATTTTTTTCCATCACTGCTCGCCACTGTGCTTCGGTTATGGGATACTTACCTGCAAAAAAAGGGGGTACTTTTACTTGATGCTGCGGACTTTCCCTATCTTTTCTACCTTCTTCTGTTTCTGGCGAACCCATCATAAATGTGCCGCCGGGAATCGATACCATTTCGAGCACAACTGAGTTCCCTAAGTCTTCAGGGAAGAAGCGAGCAAAGAACTGACTGCGGCTGTTTTCATTTCCTGTAGCATCGACTGCGATAACATCAAATTCAAAAGAGCTACGTAAATGTTGTTGAATCTTCTCCTCATCTCTATTCCTCAGCAGCGAATAGGCAGCAAACTTCACCGCCATTGATTCATCTTGCAGTGCCCCAATTATTAAATCTAAGCCAGGTTCTCCATATTTCAGTGCTTCCGACAGTGCGGTGATTCTGACTTCGACAATCGGTGAAGCTAACCGACTCTTAACACCAGGAACCCCGCCTAAGACAGTCGCACCAAATGGCACTTGAGATTGGGCACCGAGTACGGCATCGTATTCTCTGGGTTGATTTTGGTTTTCTGTCATTGCGCTATTTCCTGAGATACAAACTTAGACAGCCAATTGAGCAAGTTCAATTCGTGGAGAATGATTTGTCTGGCTTCGGCAATTTTCTCCCTTGCTTCATGCCAATAATCCGCATTAGCCACAACCTCTTTAATAAATTCTACTCCTTTCTCATCCAAGCTCGGCAGTCGCAGAAAACTCCCCGCCGGCAACAACTTATCCGCCGCCGAACCGCCGTAATAAATTGGCAAACACCAAGCTAATAAAGCATCCCAAAGCTTCTCGCTGACATACCAATCGTTTTCTGCATAATTTTCAATAGCTAAGTTGTAATAGTAGGGTGCGACGGCGTGCCATTTATTGTTCATAGTGCCGTTTCCGCGCGCCCAAGTTGGCAAGTTTCGTCCGTAAAGGTCAAAATCCAATTCTTGCGATCGCAGCAATTTGATAAAATCTAATCTCTGGCGGTGATTGGCGGTGCGGCTAACACCTGAAGTAATCCAAGAACAGGATTTATTTTTCGGCGGCGCAGGCATTTCATCGAGTTCTCGAAACGAGTTAGAGTGATACCAAATCGCGGGCATATAATCGGGTTTGGGTGCGAAATCGTCGGGCCCGGAAATGTAACCGCAATAAAGTTTGGCTTGTTCGTAGTTGGCTTTGGTAATCTCAATTACTTCTGGTAATGGTGGCTCGCGGATCAGGTAAATTATGCGTTCCTTGGGGACACCGCGCAATTTTTCTAGAACGTCATTTTCTGGATTTTGATGCCTGTAGCGACGTATTTTATCGAGCCACGATTGCTTTTTGGGCGGTTGGGGAAAGTCGAATTGATACATGAGTAAAAAGTCTGGTTCTGGGTGGTTGGCGAGCATTTGAATGTTGTCCCATTTGCCGAAGTTGTGGGGGGTTTGTTGCCACAGCCAGTCGCTTTGGTTCATGCCTGGGTAGGTGGTGATTGTGCCGATGATTTTTGGGTTCATATCTAATAATAAATCTGGTTTTTGCGTGTGGGCGGGGCGGGTTTATGAGGTTGTTTGTTTTAGGCAATTATGGTTGGTAAAACCCGCCCCTACGGATTTTTAAATTATCGGAGATCGCACTTGCTCATCCACATAACTCAAAATTCTCTCTATCCTATTTTCCCACGAAAAATGCTTGACCAAATCCATTGTTTCTGCATAACCTTCGCTTTTCCTCGGATATTTGGTTAAACAATCTCGAATGCTTTGCGCGAACTGGTGCGGGTTATCCGGTTCGCACCAAGTTGCTGCTATATTTCCCGATTTAAATTCCATTAATGATGCAATCTCTGTCGCAACAATCGGAGTTCCTGATGCCATGTAATCAAAGAATTTTAAAGGAGATGTGAACGTCGCGGCCTCTGTCAAACAGTGAGGATGAGTCAAAACATCGGCTGCTTGCAGCAAGCTAGCCAGTTGATTTTGAGGCAGGTAGCCGAGAAATTTAATGTTGTTAACTTGCTTGGATTTGGCTAACTGTTGGTAGGCTGTTACTTGGGATGAATCACCGCCCGCGATCGCAAATTGAACCAGCGGCAATTCCTTAGCCACATCCACCAACATATCCACACCTTTAAACGGGTAAAGTCCGCCTGCATAAACTGCTAAATATTGTCTTTCATCTTCTATTAATTGCTGTCGCCAATTCTGGGCAGCTTCTGTTTGTCTGGCGAGAAACAAATGGTTAAAACCGTTGTGCAGCGTAATTACTTTTTCCGGCGGCATCCCATTCAAAATCATGCTGTCTCGCACTGTATCGGCAACAGTTACGGAAATCTGAAACAGAGGATTGCGGACAATTTCTGATTCAAATTGCTTGTTTTCATGGTGGTGCTGTTCGTAGATAGCGGGAATTCCGTTTTTAACTGCTGCTTTGACAAAGTTCCAGTCGCGGGTGTGGACAATTTTAGTTGATTTAAGCAGGTGAATCGGTAAATAGTATTTTGATACTATTGTACTGGAACTCGTCCACTTGCTGTCCAAAAGGTTGATCGGCCACGGCATCGGTAAATCTGCTACTTTTAATTTATCTTGAATATTGTAAATTTTGGCAAGTTTGTCATCGGGTTTCCTGGGTTGAAAAGGAAAAAGCAAATCAACCGGATTCAAAGAACTCCAGCCTTTACGGAGGTATACCAAAACTGCTGGATAACCGAGATTTGCTGCGGCATTTGCAGAGTGGGCAACTTGAACTAAGCTCGCTACATTGGGTTGCGGCAAGACATTTCGGGTAAAAAATACATAATATTTAGACATGGTAATTGCGAATTGGGAATTGGTAATTGGGAATTGGTAATTGGGAAAATAACAACTGCCCACTGCCAACTGACTACTGACTACTTTTTAACAGCCTGACGCTTAATAGTCTTTTCTATAAATTCTAAAGTAGTGAAAATATTAGCAGCAGAGTGAAATGATTCTCGGATTAACTCGTCTCTTTCTTCGGGAGAGTCTACCATTTCATCTACTAGCATTTTGAGGTAAGCTATCATGGGAGTCAGACGAGTGCGAATTTCGTAAGAACCTCTAATTAGAGCTTCATCGCGAGCGGTTTCTTCGGCAAATTGCACTGAATACAAGCGAGTGTAGTAACCTCCTTTTGCTAGCAATTCTTCGTGGGAGCCCATTTCTACTACTTGTCCGCGATCGATCACGGCGATTTTGTTGGCTTTTTGGACTGTGGAGAGGCGGTGGGCGATTACCAACGTTGTGCGATCGCAACTCAATTTCTCGATCGCCGCTTGCACGTACCTTTCCGAAACCGTATCCAGCGAACTCGTTGCCTCATCTAAAATTAAGATTTCCGGGTTTTGCAGCAGGGCTCTAGCAATTGAAATTCTCTGACGCTGCCCTCCCGATAAGATCACGCCCCGATCGCCAATTTGAGTCTCCAACCCATCCGGCAATAATTGGATAAACTCGTAAGCATTCGCTCCCTTCGCCGCTTCCACAATTTCTTCCTCAGTCGCTTGGGGTCTAGCATAAGCAATATTTTCGCGCACTGAAGCATTAAACAAAAACGTATCTTGGCTAACAATACCCATCGCTTGTCTGAGACTTTTTAGATCAAATTCGCGCAAATCCCTGCCATCGATCGATATATTACCTTCAGTAGGATCGTAAAATCTCGGCAGTAAATCTGCCAAAGTTGACTTTCCCGAACCCGAAGTTCCTACCAAAGCTAAAGTAGTGCCGTGAGGTAGAAATAAATCAATTCCTTGCAAAACTAAATTTTTGTGGTTAGGATAACTAAAAGATATTTTATTAAAATGAATTCCCGATCGCAAATGAGTGTAAGGCACAGAACCGTTCAGCATAAATGGCTTGTCCTCGCAGCTCAAAAAATCATTAACCACCTCTACACTAGCCGACGTATTTGCAAATTGACTGCGCCCGCTATTCAACTGTGAAATTAAAGGAATCAATCGAAACAGTACCAATAAATATGTTAATAAAATTGTCGCAATAGACTCTATCTCATTCGCAAATATTGTGCGACCTATGAATACAATCAAAATTACAACTATTAAATTAACAACTTCGTTAATTGGGGCGATCGCCGCATAATTTACCTGAGCCTGAAAATCCGCTTGTTCTCGCCTTTGAATTAAATGCTTGATCCGCTGATACTCCCTTTCCTCGTTCCCCGTTGACTTGACCAGCCGAATCCCAGTAATGGTTTCCAGCACCCTAACCGAATAATCTTTCGACATTTCAGAAAGCAGGTGGCCAAAATACTTGGAACGGTTAATAATATATTGATTTGCCCAAGCAACTAACGCCAGCAAAATTGTAGCTGTCACCGTCAGTTTCCATGATATCGAAAGTAGAAGACCCACAAACACCAAAACCGTGATTGACGTAGTAAACATTCCGATGGCCGTACCAACTGCACTAGCAGTCCGACCAATCTCTCCGCCCAATCTATTAATTAAATCCCCGACTTTAGTTTTCGAGTAAAAATCTAAATCTACTTCTAACAACAACCGCAAACCTGCTTCTCGCAAATCAAAAGTAAGAGATCGCGTCAGAGAAGTAGCTACTAAAGTATTGATATAACTCGCAACATTTTTTAAAAAAACTGCCAGCACAACCGCCCCGGTCATCAACATTAAACGCTGATTTTCGGGCATTCCCTCAAAGGGATACATCAAAGTTTTAATTAGAGGTGGAGCGCCGCGCAGCTCGATAGCGTGCTCTAAAAAACTTAAAAGCACTGGTACAATCAGAGTAGTACTGATACCGTTGAATAACGCGCCAGAAAAGCCCAGCATCACAGTTAAGAAAATCCTGCCGGGATATCGTCTGGCAAATTTTAGGAGTAGCTTATTGGCAGACATGAAGCATTCCCAGCTAAACAGTACGGCATCTCA
This sequence comes from Microcoleus sp. Pol17C6, assembly GCF_036701145.1. Classification (NCBI taxonomy): domain Bacteria; kingdom Bacillati; phylum Cyanobacteriota; class Cyanophyceae; order Oscillatoriales; family Microcoleaceae; genus Microcoleus; species Microcoleus sp. Pol17C6. Next base: position 12,925 of record NZ_JAUBQH010000047.1, on the reverse strand, counting down.
AAATATTCTTTAATAACAGCCAGCTTTTCTTCCTCCATTGAGGAGTTTTAAAATAACCTTTACATACCTGCAATTATATCTGAAAGTATCTGTTTCATTGCTTGAATACTATATCTTTTCACACATCTTTCCCGAGCTTTCATTCCTTGTAAATTAGCCGCTGTCAAATTTTGAAATATCCATTGAATTTTTTGTGAAATTTGAGCGGGAGAACTCGGATCGACTAAATAACCGGTTCCTCCTAAAATTGCTGGAATATCCCCCACTCGCGTAGACAAAACAGGCTTAGCCATTGCCATGCCATCTGTCAGCTTGAGCGGAAACTGAGCCACGGCTGTGAGAGTTTCTCGCTGAGGAACAACGACAACATGAGCCGCGGCTACAACGGACGGCATTGTCTCCACTGGAAACCTTGGCAGTTTAATAATCCAACGCCCCCATTGTTTCACAAGTTTATCATCATAATCATCATAAGGACTCCCGCCGACGATCGCTAATTTTAAATCGGGCTCATTTAACTGTTCGAGGGCCATCAAAACATCCTCCACGCCTTTATGAGGTCGCGGTGCCCCCGGAAACATCAGAACTCTATACCCGGATAAGCCGTAACGCTGTCTGCTCAATTCAGGATTGTATTTAGCAGGGTCGAACATTCCAGTATCCTTACCATTAGGCAAATATACACCACCAAAACGCTGTTTTAAAAACTCAGTATCAACGGTGACTGCATCAGCACGGTCAATGAGACTTTCCATCCACTTGAGATAGAGCGGATTATCCGGTTCTCTCAATTGACCGTTCTGTTTAAAAATATCTCGATAAAGTTGTTTGAAAGATGGACGGTATTTCCATTCATCTCCGCCGTACCAGCTCAGTTCCCAGTCGTCTATATCTAAAATTATAAATTGGCGAGTCGCCAGTTTTTTTAGCAGTGATAGCCCAAAGCTTGTAGGTTTAGGTTTGACTGCATAAATAATATCCCCATCTATTTTTTTCCAAAGTTTTTGAGCATCCATTAAAAACCCCGGATAGTTTTTACCCGGTATCGCACATACTGGGATGTCTCTAGGAGGAGTAGCGTACAATTCCTTGCCCAACTGAAATCCAACAACTTCTACATCACATTTAAGCTCAATCAAGACTTGAGCTAATAAAAAAGCACGAATTGCACCTCCGCCTGACAAATCGCTCACTACTAATGAAACTTTCACTGAGTATTTTGTTTAAAACATTTGTTTGATTTTCCTGCTTAACCAAGCTTTTGTCAAGGCGATGGGGACTCACGCACTCCAAACCAAAGCAACCGGGTTTTTAACCATGGCAAAGGGCAGCAACGCGTCTTTTGGTAAAAAACACACAATAATGAACCCAAGACTGTTATTCCAGCCAGCAATAATTCTTCTAGGTAAATTTTCGGATATGTTGAGGCTAAATTTTTTAATTTGGGGCTGAATTTTGTTGCTTTTGATCCAGTTTACCAACAAACTTTAATTATTTTAAACGCCAGGGATTGTTAAGTTGATTGGGTAAAAATATTTTAGCTGTGCGATCGACTATTCTAGTAAAGAGCGATCTCGTCACGTTCTTCGCGTACTGAGGGCGGTAAGGATAAGTGCAGTGCATTACTTTAATCGGTTTGTCGATCGTATAAACATCTTTCCACTTATCCAAGTAGTTGTAAACCGGGGACAAAGTTGTCATTTTCGGTTTCACCGATTCAACAGCCGCCGCAAAAGCTCCCTGGTCTTTCAAGAGTAGCACATTTTGATGCGCCACTACCATGTTAAAATATTTCTTAAAGTTTATAAACAATTCCTGAGTTTTACTGCTTTTCGTAAAAGCGATAAATCCGCCATTGTATTGAATGCTATTTGCATTTAGCGGCAACCCGACAGACTGCAAAGTTGACAGAATATCCTGCTTGACTCTTAATAAATTTGCCGCTTTAGCAATCGCAGGCTGCACATCTTCCGTCACCAACAAATCCACCCCATCAAGAAAATCAAAAACCTCATCTATTGGTGACAGCAAACAAATATCACAATCCATATAAATAGTTTTCTCAAACAGAGATTCCTCGTACAAAGCCAGCTTAGCTAGCCGCGACGCCAAAACAGGATTTTCATTAGAGGGTGCAGGTTTCAATATGACATTTCCGAACACCTGAAGTAAAGGATATAAAATTAGAGGTACTCTATCTATTAAAATAATAATTGGTTCGCGGTGAAACTTCCTGACAGACGCCAGAAAATGAACGCAATCTTGGAAAGAGTAAAGACCTGTTAATATAGTGATAAATCCCTTGATTGCTAATTTATTTGAATTCATTAATTTACTTATTGATTTACTTATTTACCGAGCGTGTGTCCACTCCCAAAAGCTCTCACTCCACTCATCTCGACTGTGATAAATTCCTTGCCATTCATAAAAATGTACAAAATCTTTCAGGTTAATTGTTTTATTGACATCGCGGATCATATAAAGAGGTTTATCTCCATAAAAAGAAGCCCACATAGTATAACTGCTAGGCGGCCCCACAACATAGTCGCACTCAGCCAAAGCATACATATCTTCAATTAAGTGACCACTGCCAAATCCACTGTTAAATTTATTAAATAAACTCTGATTTTGTGGAATATTAGAACAAATCAAAAACTTGATTTTTTTTCCGTCAAATAGGCTTACCGCAGAATTCATGACTTCTAAATATTGCTGAGTTGTGTAAAAGTATCTCCCCTTTTGATGCTGAGCATAATCCCCTTGACGGATGTGAATTCCGACGAGGATATCAGAGTTATTTTTTAAATTCAATATCAAACTAGCTACATTGATTCTATATCGCTCTAATGGTGCCAAGTATGCTCTAATCTGGTCGGCGTACTTGTGTAAATAGGGGAGATCTTCTACAAACCAGCCATCTCGAAATAGCCAGCCTTGAAAAAAAACAATTGAACCGTGCTTGATTTGTTCGATTTCCTGATACTTTAGCCAACTAAAAGGTTTTTCTCGGGTTATTTCTTGCGTTTTTAATATTTTTTGATGGCTTAAATACTTAATAAATTTGTAATATTTACTTCTGACAAACTTGTTGCCTGCTGCGGTAAAATAGGGCGGAGGATAACAACACAAAAAATCCCCTGCGGTTCCCACAAAGAATTCTGCATATTCCTCAAAAGCCGGATTGAGAACAGTCAAATTATGCTCGATCGCCCAAGCAATAAAATTAGCAAAAAGCAGCAACCGGTTGCCGAGTTGTCCCGATTTAGCAGATATTATTAGCATATTGTATTTTTGGGGCGGGGGGACGCCCACCCCACAAGAATTTCATCAAACTTGGCTGTAATGGTAAGGTGCGCCCAGCGCACCTTAAAGACTAAGAGTTGTGGCGTTTTTGGTGCCACTGCCAAGCATGGGAGATAATGTTCTTAATGTCGGGATATTCTGGAGACCAACCCAAGGTTTTGATGGCTTTCTCGCTGCTGCCAACCAAAGCAGGCGGGTCTCCCGGACGCCGATCGCACTCAACAGCCTTAATCTCTTTTCCCGTCACTTGGCGAGCCGTTTCTATCACCTCTTTCACCGAAAACCCGCCGCCATTGCCCAAATTAAAGAAATCTGATTTGCCACCCTTGAGCAAATATTCTAATCCCAAAATGTGAGCAGATGCCAAATCGTTAACGTGAATGTAATCCCGAATGCAAGTACCGTCAGGAGTCTCGTAATCCGTGCCAAAAATCGCGATCGAATCTCGTTTACCCAAAGCAGCGAACAACACCAGCGGGATTAGGTGAGTTTCTGGATTGTGATCCTCTCCTAACAACCCGTTAGGGTCAGCCCCAGCCGCGTTAAAATAGCGGAAACAAACAGACTTGAAATCATACGCAGCGTCAAAATCCGACAAAATCCGTTCTACCATTAACTTAGTAGCACCGTAAGGATTGATCGGATTTTGCGGGTGGTCTTCTGTGAGCGGAATTTTCTGCGGTACACCGTAAGTCGCGCAAGTAGAAGAAAACACAAATTTCTTCACGCCAGCAGCGATCATTGCTTCCAAAAGCGTAATAGTGCCGATGACATTGTTGCGATAATATTTAGCTGGGTCGGTAACAGATTCGCCCACGTAAGCGTATGCAGAAAAGTGCATTACCGCCTCAATCTTGTGCGTAGCAAACAAGTTGTCTAGAAGAGTGCGATCGTTCGTGTCGCCAACTACTAACTCCACCTGCAAAGCCTGATCTACTAAATCTCTGTGACCGTAAACTAAATTATCCAAAATCACCACACCGTAACCGGCGTTTTTCAGCGCTAATACCGCGTGAGAGCCAATATATCCAGCTCCGCCCGTCACCAAAATAGTTGGTTTGTCTGCACTCATTTTATTCTGCCTGTTTTTGTAGCTGGGATTGCCAAGAGCCTTGTTAATTTGAGACTTCCACATCAGACGCTTTCACACTCCGCGTGAGCCGGAGAATTAAAGCGAAATATATAGGCTTTGCTGTGCCCGACGGGACGATCGCACTCCTAAATAAAAAACGCTTTTTACACTCCAGATAGATGCTGACTGTGCAAGTCTTTGTGTTCAATCGATAAACTTGAGGCGACCAATTTGGATATAATCAAATATCCGATTAATCTGATGTCGATCCTCTTCTGAAATTTTATCATCTGACAGGATAGCCGAAGTCAAAACTAAGTGTTCCCGGCGAGTTATCTTACCAGACGCTACAATCCGATCGACTTTTTGAGAAATTGTTAAGTTCGATTTGTTGTGAGATGTTCGCATTTATTCGATCGGTTTTATGCCAAAATAGTTAAAGCGGATTGCAGTTATTGACCCAAAAATGGTGCGTACTCGACCGCAAATCAATTTGCTCAACAGCAGAAATAACGTATCAGAAACCTATCTCAGAAACGTATTAGAGTTTTACTTCCCAAGATAGATATGCGGACTTAAGAAATCTGCAATCAGCCTTCGGATAGCGTTCAGAGTAACTTAATTATATAATATTTTTCCTAGAGAGGCACTTTTCTATGCAGGTTTATCGGCTTCCGGTACTGTCCGACAATTACATTTTCTTGCTGCACGACCCCGATAGCCACACAGCAGCCGTCGTCGATCCAGCGCGCTCAAAGCCAGTATTAGAGCAACTGCAAGCACTCGGAGCCGAATTAACAGCAATTTTCAATACCCACCACCACAGCGACCACATAGGCGGCAATCAGGAACTGATCGATCGCTTTCCCCAAATTAAAGTTTACGGTGGCGCAGAAGACCGAGGCAGAATTCCCGGACAGCAAGTGTTTTTACAAGCGGGCGATCGAGTTTCTTTCGCCAACAGAACCGCCGAAGTCTTCTTCCTACCCGGCCACACAAAAGCTCACATCGCCTACTATTTCCCCCCCAGCAACCCCAGCGAAACCGGCGAGTTGTTTTGCGGCGACACCTTATTTGCAGGAGGCTGCGGCAGGCTCAAAGAAGGCACTCCCGCCCAAATGTTAGCCTCTCTGGGGCAACTGCGACACTTGCCCGATAGTACGAGAGTCTGGTGCGCTCACGAATACACGCTGAACAACCTGCAATTTGCTTTGAGTGTGGATGGCGACAATCCGGATTTACAGCAGCGCTTCGCCGAAGTCAAGGAAGCGCGCAGTCGATCGCAACCTACAATACCATCATCGATCGGCCTCGAAAAAAGGACAAACCCATTTTTGCGCTGGGATTTTCCCAACCTGCAATCAGCCGCCAACACCTCCGATCCAGTGCAAACCTTCGCTCGATTGCGCGGCATGAAAGACCAATTTTGACCTTAACGTTTTTTTTGTTTCAGGTAACTCTTAAACTTGAGTATCGGTTCGCTCAACCACCTGTCAAGTCTTTGGTATTTTACGTGAAAGCTCGACAGCCCCTTAAACTTATTTGGAATTTTTTCTAGTTCGTCCTTAAACGGTGTCTGAGACAACATATCAAGCCATAATTGATTGGGGGCGGAGCTTTCCCACGGTTTCGGTCTTGACATAAAGTGCATCACTTTACTTGACATATCATCAGTCTTGTGGTTGTTCCATATTTGGTCTAATTGCTTCCACCTTCCCACTAAAACTGAATTTAATGCACCTTGATCGCGATCGCCCCAAACGTGGGTTCTAGCATTTTGGAGCAACTTTTCCGACAGTTGCTCTTCCTCCCAAAGCTTCATGTTGTAAACTAAAACACCACTATTGAAATAAGGGTTTCGATCTTGATAATTGTTAGGATTTCCCCAGAAGTTGGCGGCGGCTGCTATCGGCAGAGTTTGAAAATCTAGGTTCCACAGCGGCTTTAAGCTGCCCAGAACGATCGTATCACTGTCGAGCCAAATCAGCCTTTCTGTTTCTTTGGTATATTTTCGCGGCTCCAATTTAACGTAAGGAAGTTTAGAACCTGATATCGAAAGAAGTTGGTCGTAATTAGATTGCAATTCTTGCCATTCAATTTGGTATTTGCAGCAATTCTGTAACTGTTCCTTTTGCTGTGAATATATCCTGGTAGATACAACGCTAATTTTGACCTGCTCCTCCCCAGATTGGCTAATATTCAGATCTACAGACTTCAGAAGTGCTGCTAACCCCAGAATATAGGTGCGATCGGCGGCTGTGAATATGTGCATAGGATTAAGTTTGTGAGATGAACGGCAAACGTGACACAAACGTTGGGACTGGAGGAAGCAGGCGACCCTGTATAGAGGTAAATGCGATCGCCCGTTTACCGTTGAGACGAACAAAATCTTGCCTAAATTTCCGGTTAGATTTACACAAAGAAACGGGGTTTCTAAGTAGGTAGGCGCAAATAAAGTTTACAATGATGTAACAGAATGTAAGGCGGGCGTAACAAGAGCGATTGCTTCGTTTCACTCGCTGCGAGAGAGGGGTTATGTATTTTCAAGCTTCATCTGTATTCCCCCTTGGAGACTCCCACTGTACCTGTACTCAGGTCAGTGGCGAGAGGAAAAGGGGGGCAAGGTTTAGGCCGCATATGAATAACCATCCTTTCTATGAACAAGTGAACAATATTTGTGACTAATTCCTGACACCAATTCCGAGGAGGAAATATTGAATGAACCACTGGTTCTTACGGCAACACGTCCAACGTATATACCAACCTTTTTACCAGAAGTTACAACCGCCTTGACGATATCTCCCGTTTGAAAACCTTTAACAAACTTAAACCTGGGAACATAGCGGGACGGGAAACCCAATTTGTCGGTACGACACATTTGGCGTGTCCCATGTCCAGTCGCTTTAATTAACAATGGCTTGTTTATTAAAACTTTCAACGATTCAATTCTGCCGACACAAGCTGCATCTAGCCAGTGAGTTTTAGCTAAATTTAATCGAGTGCGATTGAACTTTGTTAAACCGCCACTGCCAGTAGAAACTGGTAAGCCAGTCATACAGAGTCGGTTAAATAACGCCCAACGAGTAGAATTAACCGCTGTTGCATCTTTCAAAGGACGTTTTGCTTGAGACAGAATCCGTTTCAAAACCTCTGGTTTTTTCGAGAGAAACTGCTCAATATTCTGAGTTCCTTTCTTGATATTGCATTTTTCGCAAGCAAGGCAAAGATTAGAAATACGATCAGATCCGCCCTTGGCTTTGGGATGAATGTGCTCTACTTGTAGAGGCGTATCAACAACTCCACAATACGCGCACTTTCTATCCCATTTATTGAGTAAATATTCGCGGATCTCGTAGCCACATAAAACACCTTGCTGATACTCCAATCCGCTAATTTCCGGGTTGTCTATTTGCTGGAGGTCGAACCGCACAAGTTCTTGAACAACAGAAGAAATTGGCCCAACCTTTATCAATCTAGTTACCCATGTTAGGGTTGTTTCGACACGATGTTGTAAGCTTGGAGTCAGCCACCCTTTCGGGCGAGTTCTATTTAAAAATCTAGCTTTTCGGTAGCGGGTATGGCGATTTCTTCTGCCTCTACGCAATGAACGGCGCGACTCCAGACTGGCTTTGATAGCTTGCCCCCTGTGAGTTAGTTCTGCACCAAAGATTACGTTTTCTCCTTGGACTAATGCGATTCCCGTGGTTTTGGAGCCAGGATCTAATTTAAGAGTGATTGGTTTTTGGGGTACTGTTACCTCTACTTTGAGGTCGGGTAAGAGGGCATACGTCGCCGCATCCCCCTCCCCAACGAACCGGACGTGACACTTTCGCATCATCCGGCTCTGGCATTCTTGGACTCCGAGGTTATTTAGTACCATGAACTTTCCTGTGACAAATTTGGTGAAGGTGTATAAGATTGTCGATTTCATCTGTGCCTCCATTTGTCACTTCAGTTATGTGGTGAGTGTGGATTTGTTCTCCGTTTAGCAGGTAGTCTCCGCATTCAGTGCATCTCCAGTGCTGGAATTGAGCCACTTTGTAGAGCTTCGAGCCTTTAGCCCATACGCTACTACCCAGTTTTGATTGGCGTTTCTTCCAGTAATCTACTTTGGTTGAGTCATCTGGACTAGCTGCGCCTTCAACCTTTGTATGTAAGGATTCAGGTCACTGAACTCCTTGCTGGGCAAAGACTTTAGATCTGGAGCTTGATGCTAAATAAATCTCTATTCTCAATAAAAGACAAAAAATGACAGTTTTTCGTCCTTTATTGACAATCAACCACGAAAGGCAAAAACCCTTATTTTGCCCTACAACCCTTGCCAGACAAGCGTTGGAGCCGCAAGTTTTTAGACCTGAATCCTTACCTTTGTATGTCTCAGGATTGGGATGTCACTTACATCCTTGAGATAAAGTCTCTTTCTTTTTCCTGTTCTATCCTTAGTGTCGGCAAAGAATGTCCAGTGGTCATTTCCCAGTACGGTAAAGTATTTGTTCTTTACCCATTTGAGATGTTTCTGGTGGTGTCGTCTTTTACACCATTGCCATAGCATTTGTACCATTCTATGGTTGAATGTAGCGAAGATTTCCTTGCTGGAGCAGTGCCTGTAATAGTTCGCCCATCCTCTTAGTATAGGGTTTAGATGTTTGATGACTTCTTCCGGTTTTACCGTTTTGTGTCTTTTGAGCCATCCTCTAATTTCTCTGAGTTTGGCAATCATCTTATCCTTTTGAGGTTTGCAGAGCGTGGTTCCATCTGAGTAGCTTCGGATTGTAAAACCGAGGAAGTTGAACCCATCTCGCTTATTGACGATGTTGGTTTTTTCTTCGTTCAGTTCTAGTCCTCGCTTTTTCAGCCATTCCTTGATTTCAGGCAGAACGGCTTCCAAGTCTTCCTTTGTTTCGGCTGTGACAAGGAAATCATCGGCATATCTGATGTACCCAAATCTAGGATAATACCTGTTTGTGTAGTAGGTTTTGCCTTTGTATTCCCCACTCTTGCTCTGTTTGACTTTCTGGTGGTTGGATAATACTTCTCCTTCCAGTCCATCTAGGGCGATGTTAGCCAGAAGTGGGCTAATGATGCCGCCTTGGGGAGTGCCTGTTTCTGTTGGGTTAAACTTGTTAGCCTCCACGTAACCTGCTTTTAGCCACTGTTTGATTAGTTCTTTGCTAGGAATTTCTCCAATAGCATTGAGTACGTATTCGTGGCTGATGTGGTCAAATGCTCCTTTAATATCTGCGTCTAGAATCCATTCATCGCCTCCCTTTCGTAATCGGGTATGAACTTGTTCTATTGCATCGTGAGAGCTTCGCCCTGGTCGAAAACCATAGCTGTTGGCTTCAAATCTAGCTTCCCAACTCGGCTCCAGTGCGTTTTTGACCACTGCTTGCATCACTCTATCTTTGAGAGTTGGTATCCCCAAAGGACGCTTTTTACCATTTGCTTTTGGAATGTATATCCTTTTAGCAGGTTTTGCTTTCCAAGGGTTCAGCTTCAGGATTTCGTGTATTAGTTGGATTCTCATCTGAGGGTTGAGAGCAAGTTGGTTATCCACTCCTGCTGTTTTCTTCCCTTGATTAGTTTGAGTGACCCGTCTAACTGCAAGTAGCAGGTTGGACTTACTTTTTAACATGAGTGTACTAAGGCTCCTGACCTTATTCCACTCATTCCTCTGAGTCGCACGATAAATTCTCTGTCTGAGATTTCTCACCACCTTTGTAGCAGCTTTCCAATTAAGGTCTGCCCATTTCTCAGGTAATGCGTCTGTTCCGATTTCGTTACCGAATCTATCTTTCACAGAAGTTTGATTTCCTTACGTTGGTTTATCGTTAAACACCTGCCAGAATTTGGCTTCCTTTCAGTTGGAGCAAATCTTGAACTCCTATCTGCGGCATTACCCACAGCATTCGCTTTTTCTGGCATCCTTTACCCTCTAAGTATTCTGCTTTCCTTACGGTTGGCTTACTCAGACTTCGACCTGTACTGAGAACCTATAGGGCTTTCCGCAGTTCTATGTGTTTGAGATTCGTCACGGGTCGGGTTCCATCTCTACTCCGGCGGGATTATATTTCGTCGAACTAGAGAATCATCAACTCTAGTTCTACCCACTTACCTTTTGGTGAGAGTGTTTCAGCCTGATTTCACTCTTTATTCATCACGAAGTGTACAAACGATGGTTACTGGTGATTAACCCTTTCGTGCTTCCCCTTGCTCCTTTCCAACTTCGGCTGTTAGATTAGGCTACTTTCGTGGTCTGCATTCCATTAGGTTCATTATTTACTACTAACGTGACCGGGGTAACGTGACCCTTTTACGTGGGGACAACGGGACGAAATCCGTTGGGAGAGAAGGCTCTCCACTCAGAACACGTAGCTTAACTACGTCGCGCAATTATCGTGAATGGATACCTCCTGAAAACAGCAGCTTTGCCAGTGGTTAGCAATTTGCGAGCCAATCCAGGGCGGATTGGATTGAGCGGTCGTTTTTGAGTATCACGTACAAAAACAAAATTAGACATTAAATGTCCTCCATTTCTGGGTAATGTTTGCTTCGTCAATGTTTAAGGTCGGTAACTATTTCAAAAGCACTGGCTTAACCCTTACACCTGTTTAACTTTTGAATTCTAGAGCAGAAAACTAGCACGCATTTTCTGGTAGGTACTTGAACGCTTACCTTAAACGTAGTGGGCGAACCACTTAGACTGGTCAACTCGGCAATTTCTGTGCCCACACCGTATCGGTACTCCGATCGGTGTCGGGTGATTGACCTACTTATTTATCTGTGTGCAAGTGCCATCTGTTCGCGCCCGCAAACGAGCAACAGCCATTGGTAATATGCAGCAACGCGAAAAATAATGAGACGGACTAACCTGGTATTTGAAACAGCCAGAAAATTCCCCGTCGCCTGTGCGGAATCCCGCAAATGGTTAAGACGTGGGACTCTACGATAAAATAAATTGTCTAGATATCGATATTACCGCAGAACGATCGACATCCATCTTAGGTTTGAAGTGTCACCCTGCTCAAGTCAAAAGTTCCTCTGGTTATTTCCCTATTATTGAGCGCGGTTTGCTTTGCCAAAAGTAAAATTAGCGTTGTTAGAAACCGATGCAAAACCCACGCAATACTGAACCTCAAGCAAAAATCGACCCCTCTGTTTCAACGGATTCTAACAAAGCGTTCTACCCAGCCGCGCCTTGGCCAACTGATGTAGGGATGGTTCTGCAATTGGCAGATGGTAGCATTCAGGGGTGCAATTCTCACGCCCAGGATCTGTTGGGGATGACCGCACAACAGATGCTCTTATGCACTTCAATCAACAGTGGGTGGCAGACTCTGCGTGAAGATGGTTCGGATTTTCCCGGCGAGACACATCCGGCGATGGTGGCGCTGCAAACCGGGCAACCATGTTTAAATGTCATCATGGGCTTTGATCGCCCACAGGGAGAATTGATTTGGTTGACGCTCAATTCTCAACCTTTATTTCAGGAAGATCGATCGACTCCCTATGCGGTAGTTACAACCTTCACGGAGCTCGCTCAACCTCAGCCTGAACCAGTCTGTAACGCGCCCGCGCCCCAACTGTCAGACACCCTCGAAAGTATTTCGGACGGGTTCTTTGCTTTGGATCGAGACTGGCGATTTACCTACCTCAATTCGCAAGCGGCGCGGTGGCTGAATCGGCCCTCAAAAGATTTGATTGGCAACAGCATTTGGGAAGAGTTTCCCGAATCAGTGGGCAGTTTGTTTGAGCAGGAATATCGCCACGCCGCCACGTTCCAAGTTACGGTTAGTTTTGAATCTTTTTATCCGCCACTCAATGCTTGGTATGCGGTACGAGCTTATCCCATCCCATCGGGGCTTGCCGTTTATTTTCAAGATGTCACTGAGGAGAAAGCGGCTAGGGCTGCTTATATTAAACAAGCGCAAACGGCACATCAACAACTAGCAGAAATCGAGGCGATTTATGCTAGTGCGCCGATCGGACTTTGCTTCCTCGATACTGAGTTGCGGTTTGTCCGCCTCAACGATTGGCTAGCAGAAATTAACGGAGTTCCAGCCGCCGCCCACATCGGCAAAACATTGCGCGAAATCTTGCCAGAAATGGCAGATGATTTAGAGCCGCTTTACCGACAAGTTATTGAAACTAAAGTTCCACTTCAACAGCTCGAAGTTCGCAGGACGAACTCAGCACAGCCGGGAGTCGAACAGGATTGGCTGTTGAGTGTCTATCCACTGAGGGCCCAGGACGATCGCGTCCTGGGAGTGAATGTGACGGTGCATGAAATTACCGATCGCAAAGCTACCCAAAAAGAAATTCAACGGCTCAACCAAGAACTAGAGCGACGAATTAATGAACTCGAATCGATACTTGATGCTGTACCCGTGGGCATTACGATCGCCGACGACCCACAGTGTAAAGTAATTCGCGCTAACCGATTTGCCCAGTCGATGTTGATAGTGCCGCCGGATAAGCTGCTACGCAGCTAAACCGGATAAAATAGCATTGCCTTTATTTTTGATTTTTCGATCCCATTTAATAACCATT